>JAYUWT010000032.1:0-2369 GCA_043753405.1 Saprospiraceae bacterium
AGCTTGATTTTTTTATATATCCATTTCCGGAATATAGAAATTCTAACCCATTCGCTGGAGCTGCCGTAAAAAGCACCGGTACGCAATATCTCACCGATGTTTTTATTCTGAATTGCATTTATGCCGGCCAATACTTCCTTATTTTTAATATGGATAAACATTCCTCCTCCACTATCTCCTCCATCCAATCCATATTCCAAATCCAGAGCCACTGTATCTCCTGATTTATTCAGTCTTGCATTATACGGATTATCAAAATCCGCAAACAAGAATGGGATCGAATGGTCTGGCAATGGAGTTCCGGCCATTGAATCTATTACGTTTTGTCCTGCTGATTTGAGCCTACCTGCATCTACAATATCCTTGGGATTATTGGCAACACTAAAATTTCCATACCCCACAGTGGTAGCAATATGGTTCTTTTCTTTTCTTGATTTATTTAGCTGTGGCAATTCAATATCTAGTATGGGCTTGGACAGATACAAAATGGCGATGTCAGCCCCTTTATTTGATTTATACCAAGGATGGATCAAAAACGAATCTATTTTAACCCGGATTGTATCAAATTCAATCTCTAACGGCGCTTGATTCAGTTTCAACAACGTGTGTGCAGCTGTGAGAGCTATCCTGGGACGAATGAGAATACAACTTCCTCTTATTTGCCCATGTTGAGTAAACATGCCCACAGATTGGTATGCAGGAAGTCGAGCAAGCCTTAGACTTTCATTTTTATCTATGCCATGCCTGATCACCCCATCCGAATTAATTAAAAGTGAATAAATATAGAGGTACCAAAAAGCCATAGCAGTAAATATAATCATTATCCTATTTTTGCAAATCTTAAACATGGTTTATACTGAATCAAGAGAAATATCCATTCCGTTGCACAATCTCTTTGCCAGGGTCATTCTGCCTTTTAACCTGGACAAGCCATATTCATATCATGTCCCTGCTGATTTTGCACAGACAATTAAACCAGGCATGAGGGTCGAAGTACAATTTGGCAGATCAAAAATATACGCCGGCCTCGTATCTGAGTTATATAATGAATTGGAAATTCCTTCCCGGTATAAAACAATCCTGTCCGTATTAGATGATATACCCATAGTCACCACTCACCAGTTAAGCTCATGGTTTTGGATGGCCGAATATTACTGTTGCAGCATAGGTGAGATAATGGCGGCTGCATTACCCGCTGGATTCAAACTTGATAGTGAGTCAAAAATTACATTACACCATGACTTTGATCACAATGCCTCAGAATTGAATGATGATGAATACATGGTGGCCGAAGCACTATCTATACGAAAAGAATTGACGGTGGATGAGGTTCAACAAATAGTCAATAAAAAATCAACCAAAAAACTAATAAATCAACTGGTAGAGAAAGGAGTAATCATAGTAGAAGAGGAATTAAAATCAGGATTACAGGATAAGAAAGAAGATTTTATAATGCTTGATCCTCTTTACAAGTCCAACCCGGACCTTTTAGTACAAGCGTTGGATTCAGTCACTAAATCAGAAATACAAACTAATATTCTTTTGGCAATAATTCAATATGCCAAGCCAGACTTTGAAATTTCCAAAAAAGAACTTGCCAGGCATGTTGTGAGCAGTCCAAGCGCACTAAAAGCATTAGAAAAGAAAAATATCATACATGTCCAACGTAGAAAAGTAAATCGCGAAATCAATACTTTATTAGAAATAGAATTACCCCCCCTCTCTGATGAACAACAGGAAGCGATAAAAAATATTAATCAGGGATTTGATGATGGAAAACAAGTGGCTTTGTTATACGGCATTACCGGAAGTGGAAAAACCAGGGTGTATAGTGAGTTTATAAAAAAAATTTCTAATGAAGGCGGTCAGATATTATACCTACTACCTGAAATAGCACTTACTTCGCATTTAATAAGCAGACTAAAGAAAAATCTTGGAAATAATCTCCACATTTATCACTCTCGAATTAGTCAGCGCGAAAGGATCGAAACATGGAAATCAGTAATGCAAGGTGTACCCCTTACGGTTTCAGCCAGATCCGGTGTGTTCTTGCCCTTTAAGAATCTGAGACTAATCATTGTAGATGAAGAGCATGATCCTTCTTACAAACAAAATGAACCTAATCCAAAATACCAGGCAAGAGATACAGCAATATGGCTTGGTAAATTATATGGTGCCCAGGTAATCCTGGGCAGCGCTACTCCTTCCATAGAAACATGGTACAATGTCAATCTAAAAAAATATGGTTTTGCACAATTAAAAAACCGCTTTAGTGATCTACCCTTACCCGAATTTGAACTCGTAGATCTATATGCAGAATCTAAAATCAGATCTGATCCTTTTATAGTAAGTAAAGTGCTGCACGATGG
>JAYUWT010000033.1:0-2369 GCA_043753405.1 Saprospiraceae bacterium
CAGGCTCAAAAGAGCAGCAAGCTTGCTGGATCAACAGGCTGGAAATATTAGTGAAGTGGCATATGCCGTTGGGTTCAACAGCCTTACCTACTTTGCTAAATGTTTTAAAAATCATTATGGTCAGACTCCTTCAGAATATGTATCTGAAATAGGTCAAATTAAATTGAAATAACATTGACTTTAATTCATATTGCATTCCCTTTATCAATTCTTTTTTAGATTATACATGATCTATCGCCTTTTATATGTGACCTACTAGGTAAAAACTATATTATATATTTCAAACAATTGAAAATACTTGTAACAATTAGCAAGAATAAATCTGAAAGTAATTCATTGATCATATTAAGCTCGCAAAAATTAATTCAGATCTAAAGTTTGAAATTTTAGCTCTATATTCTTTCACCTCTTCACAATCAGCCTTCTAAGTTACGATTTTTTGAGCATTTGGAATAATATTGCTAACTACTACGCCCATCTATACAATAGATTACAAAAGATTTTAGATGCACCTTAAATAATTCGAATAAGTTTTAAACAAATAATCTGTATGAAAAATTATATTCTACTACTTTTCATATTACATGTTTCCTTTCCAGCGATATCTCAATCCATAAAAGGAAATGTAAAAGACAATGATGGCAACCCTTTATCTTTTGCTAACATATTACTTTTAAGTAGTACAGATTCAACTTTAATAAAGGGTGTTGCTTCTGATGGATCGGGAGCGTATAGATTTGAAAATATTACTCCAGGAAGATATCTTTTTGCAGCCACTATGGTGGGCTATAAAACAACCTACTCCACACCAATAACAATTGGTGAAGCTCCTATTGAGATAGAGGGCCCTTTACTTACAGTATCTAATGATGTTAAGCTCTTAAAAGAAATCACTGTTGAAACAACCCGTCCATTTATAGAACAAGAGATTGACAGGACAGTGGTTAATGTTGCCAATAGTATCATCGCCAGTGGAAGTACCGCTTTGGAGGTTCTTGAAAAAGCACCTGGTGTAATCCTTGACCGGCAGAACGATGCTATATCGCTACGGGGAAAAGCAGGTGTAATAGTGCAGATTGACGGAAAGCAAACTTATTTAGCCATGGCGGATGTAATAGCCCTACTGAGAAGCATGTCCAGTGATAATATTGATAAAATAGAGCTTATAACCAATCCATCTGCCAAATATGATGCTGCGGGTAATGCTGGAATAATCAATATCAGGATGAAGAAAAATAACAATATAGGAACCAATGGATCTCTTTCATTGGGCGTAGGAGCAGGAAGGTATGATCGGGAACGTGCCAGCATTCAAATCAACCATAGAAGGAAAAATTTGAATCTCTTCGGTAACTACGGTATAAACAGGAGCCGCAGCTACTTTGATTTTAAAATGTTCCGGGATCAGAAAGAGGGAGCAGAAAGAAATCTTATATACCAACATTCACACCTTAAATTTAAGGATAAGGGTCAAAACTTTAAATTCGGTCTGGATTATTTTATTGGAGAAAATACAACTATTGGGTTTGTCTGGACCGGTTTCCTGAGCGACCATCAGGAAATCGGTTTTGCAAACGCTGAGTTTCGCCATCAGGAACAAGGACCGGTTTATTTAAAAACTTCCACAGAAAAAACTTATTCTGTAATTCCTTCCAATCACGTAGCTAATTTAAACCTGCAGCACAAGTTTAAAAACAATGGTGGAACCTTAAATACAGATTTTGATTATGGAAGATTCCATCGGGATTTTAGTAACGGATTAAATACTGCCACTTTAATAACCAATGAACCTCCTCCTGGCGTGCAAGGGTTATTTTTGGAAATGCCAACCATTATAGATATTCTTACTTTTAAAACAGATTATACCCGTACATTATCAGAAAACTGGAAAATTGAAACGGGATTAAAAAGAAGTTCTATCCGGAGCGATAACAATATGACTTTGAACAGAGGTCCTCTTGGTGACCTGCAGCTGGATCCTGAATTATCTAATCATTTTCGATATACTGAACAAGTAAATGCTATCTTTTCAAGTATTTCAGGAAAACCTTCTGAAAAAACTGAAGTACAGGCAGGGCTAAGGGTAGAGCATACCCATTCGTTAGGCCACTCTTTTTCTGAAGACCAGAAAGTCGACCGTAACTACCTGAATATTTTTCCTAGTTTTTTCACCACCAGAAAGCTTTCAGAAAAACAAAATCTTACTTTTTCATACAGCTACAGGATTGACAGGCCTGATTATCAAAGTTTAAACCCTTCCCGCGGTTATATCGATCCTTATGTGTTTAGAAGGGGAAATTCATTTCTTAAACCGCAATTTACGCATGCCATGGAATTCAAATACGGATATGAGGATAAGCTTTTTGCCT
>JAYUWT010000034.1:0-2369 GCA_043753405.1 Saprospiraceae bacterium
CGAGTAACTTCGGCAGCCAGGTCAGAGTTTCGGAATTTGATATGACAGGTTTCAATAGCAAATGGAGAATTGTATTTACTGATCAAGTGATCATCAATAGTACCGGAGCCCAGGCAAGAAACATATTCAGCATCTGCTTTCGCGAGAGCAACTACTGGCCCTACACAATGCGTAGCATAATGCATGGGCGGAAGCCCTTCCCAATACCCCGGCCATCCGGCCATTTCCTGTTGATGTGAAGCTCTAAGAAATTGAAGTTTACCCAGCTCTCCATTTTCATACATTTCTTTTATAAATAAAAACTCCCTGCTATAAACCACTGTCTCCATCATCATATAGGTCAATCCCGTTTCCTTCACCGTTTCTACAATTTTTCTGCAATCACCTACAGTAGTGGCCATCGGAACAGTACAAGCTACATGTTTGCCCGACTTCAATGCTTTGATAGATTGCTCAGCGTGATTCTGAATGGGTGTATTGATATGTACCGCATCAATATTTTTGTCTTTTAATAATTCGTCATAATCCGTATAACGATGTTCTATGCCAAAGGCATCACCGACGGCATTTAATTTTTCGGTGTTACGTTGACAAATCGCATACATGCTTGCCAAAGGATGGCGCTGATAAATTGGAATGAATTCAGCTCCGAATCCCAATCCGATGATAGCAATATTATAATTATTCTTTCCCATATAAAACAGATTTAAAAGTTGTAAAGGCCTTGATAATTGTATTCTAAAATAAATTTTTTAAAAATTGTAGTCCTTCTGTTGCAAATGCATCCTGGCTTTCAGCCATCGGATGCCAAAAACAAACAGCTCCGGCCAATTCTTGATTATCCGTAGTAAAGCTTTCAATGGAGATGGTACCATTATAATTAATTCTTTCCAATCCTTTTTTATAAGCAGTCCAGTTTGTTTGGCCGGTACCCGGTGTACCTCTATAATTTTCTGATACTTGCATATGGATAAGATGATCACCACAAGCGACGATAGCTTTTTCTATATCTCTTTCTTCGATGCTCATGTGAAAGCTATCCAGCATGATTTGAGCAGCCGGATGATTTATATCATGTATCAAGCGTAGTGCATCTTCAGCCGTATTCACCAGATCTGATTCAAATCTGTTCAACGGTTCCAGAGCTATTTTTAATCCCCTTGAAGCAGCCATTGTACATACTTTTTCAAGATTGTTTACTGCCAATGCCCATTCTTTTTTTCGATTCTCTGTTGATATCATTCTGGCCTTACCTACGGCAGAATACATTGGGCCGGCAAAAAAGTCTGTTTCCAGCTCTGCGCAATAATCAAGGCATGTTTCTATATACGAAAAACATTGAGAATGGACTGCAGAATCCTCATGGGTTAAATCCCGCGCAGGGCCGAATGCACCACAAATAACAACTTTAAGATTATAATCAGCTAACGAATTCTTCAATGTTTTACAGTCTACGAATGAAGGATTTTCAAGAGCTATCTCTATTACATTATATCCCATACTTGAGACCTTTGGAAATAGTTCATTTATAGATTTGGTGGTAAAAGGAGATGTCCACAACCAGGTACTTACTCCATAGGTGATATTTAAAGGCATGAATTATAAAATTAAAATTTATCAGTATTGACTTATTGATTACTATTAAGTAAGATGGCTTTATAGCCACCTTTCGATCTGAAGTACAAGATCAGCATCACATAACTTATAAGCATGATGATGGGAAATAACACTGTATCTTTCAACGCTTCTTTCTTCAACTGATTTTGAACAGTGATGATAGCAGATAAAACATGACGAATAAAAGCAAAAACCAATGCTGTTTTGTACCCAATCTTATCTATGATGAGACTAAATAAAACAATGCTAATAGCAAAAGGCCAAAGTCCTACTCCGGCTATTTGGCCAAGTTGTATCTGACTGAGATTAAACTCCCTGCCCCACACCGGCAACATAATCGCCCTTAGTATAAACCCGAATGATGTAGTAATAAGTGCAATAAAACAGGCATAGAATAATTTCATATCCTGCTTGCCTTCTGTAGTAGAGAGTGAAGTTGATTTCATGATCACCGGTTTTGAATTAGTAAGTCTTTTATTTAGTTACTTGTAATATTCCTTTCATGATGCGCCAATGTCCCGGGAATGTACATAAATAAGGATAGTCGCCAGGGGTAGTTGGTACCTTAATAGTTAGTGAATATGATTTTCCGGGATTTACTAATGGCGTGGCGAATAATACTTCCGGCATTTTGGGCACATATAGCAATTTGGAAGTTGACCCTGCCTGACTTTGCGCTAGTTTATCAGCCTCGAGTCCTACTTTTTCAGAAGTATTTGGTTTGATCAATACAAAATTGTGTTGCATATGAT
>JAYUWT010000035.1:0-5850 GCA_043753405.1 Saprospiraceae bacterium
GTTGTTCATTCAATGATACGGTCTCAGTCACTTTAGGCGCTGAACCAAATCTTGATTTTAGTTTTACAAATGATTGCGGGGTATTAAAAGTCGATTTTGTAAATAATACAAATCCACCATTAAATTTTTTATGGGACTTTGGTGACGGAATAGGAACTTCCACTCAGGCTAATCCATCATATACATATCTGACACCAGGAACCTACACAGTTACATTAAGCAATACTTCAGGAAGTTGTTTCAGGACATTACCACATGAAGTTAGTGTCAATTTCATAGATATTGAAACCATTAATGATTCTTTATATTCGTGTGGTACTGATACCATACCCCTCAATCCTAATGGTAATCCAGCTTACAGTTATGTATGGCAGCCGGCTGATAAGATCATTGGATCAAATACGGTTCCTAATCCTATTGCAGTTATAGATGGTTATACTGTCTTTACTGTGCAGGTTAGTGATCCAACCTTTGATGATTGTTTCGTCACTGGAACAGTAGTGGCCGATTTGACTAAACTTACTATTACTGATGAAAGTAAATTTGTTTGTGAAGATGAAACAACTACTTTGAGTATAATACTTACCGGTGGTACCGGAACACCTACCATAGTTTGGTCTCCGGACGATGCCAGGCTTATTTCAGGGCAGGGTACAACTGAGATCACTGTAATGGGCGAAACAGATCAGATATATTCTGTAAATGTGACTTATCCAAACAATTGCACTGTCTCAGGAACAGCAACCTTAGATGTCGGTACCTTTGGAGGGGCAGTAGTTGCTACAATTGCAGCAGATTCCATTTACGATGCTGAAACAGTGCAGCTCAATGTCGAACCGGGTGGATTAAGTTATTCCTGGGTACCTCCGGCGGGATTAAGTGACCCTAATATTAAAAATCCAATATTTACGCCTCCCGGACCTGGAAATTATTCATGGACTGTATTTGTAACAAATATTGATAATTGTATCAAAAATTCCAGTGTAAGCCTTGTAGTAAGAGAAACACGTTGCGATGCAAAATATGTTTTCCTGCCTAATGCTTTTTCTCCAAACGGTGACAACCGGAATGAAACATTGGAATTATATGAGGATGGTATAGTTGATAAAATGAATTTATTGATCATTTACAATAGATTCGGGCAGGAGGTTTATAATACAACTGATGTCAATTTCAAATGGAATGGAACTTTCAATGGTAAAGAATTGGATGCTGATGTTTATGGATATTACATGGATGTGTTATGTATAGACGGACAGCAATTTAAAGTAAAAGGTAACATTACTTTAATTAAATAGAAAACCATTTATTTCAAAAATAAAGATCCGGAAAGCTTAACAGTTTTCCGGATTTTTTTTGACTTAAATCAATGCCTTAATAAGAGAATTACAATCTGAGATTAGCTTCAACTTCGTTATACCAGAATTGATTTTATAGAAAAAGATACAGAATATTTATGTTTGAATATTCAGATGTATTTAAAGATTCAAATAGAATAGGACAGAAACGTTTTAAGTGATATGAGATATGCTGAAGTGGGGGCTCAATAATTCTATTTAACATAATATTAATTATAGGAAAACAATCCTGAAAATATTAACTTGAATATTAGACAATCATCACTCAATTTGGTAATTTAATATTTCAGAACTTAATAGAAATGTTTATGGTTCTGAACACTATAAGAAAAACATAGATGTTAATTGTATTTGTTCCTTCCGTCAACTGTTTAATACAATATGTTTGAGGGATAAGAATGTTGATAAGTTGAGGCACGAATTAACTTACAATCCTGTATTTCAAGATTTGGATAAAATTACATTATACATACAATTATTACATATATATTTATTTTGATATATATAATAAATTATTCCATATATTTATCTAAAGCATATTTTCCTGGACCAAAAACAAATAAAACTCCATAACTTAATATATATAGAATACCTGCTTCTCTATCAGCCAATGGATCATTTAAATGAATAATGAACACAATGACCAACATCGTTATGATCAATGGAATCGTTGCTATTCGGGTTTTAAAACCTAAGATTATTAATATAGAACAAAATACCTCAGCAAATACGACTAAAATCAAAGAAATTGCCGGACCAAAGCCTATAGGGTCAGCAAATTCTATCTGTTCACCATTAAAAAATTTAAGCATTTTCGGTCAGCCATGGCTCAACATCATGAAGGAGACCTCACATCTAAAAATGGTAAGATAGATGTTGTCAAATCTTGTTAAAGTCCAACTCTTATTCGTATTCATCTCATTTGTTTATTTAATTTAGAAATATACAAAAAATATTACCTTTGGAGCTTGGAAGTCATTCAACATGCTCCTTGTGAACTCCCCCAGGGCAGAAATGCAGCAAGGGTAACGAGTTGAGCGGTTGGTTTGGCTTCCATTTTTATTAATAATTTAACTTTTTTCGCTTTTACCCATTATAACCTATAAACAATATAGATATGAAATTTTTTATTGATACAGCTAATATTGATCAGATCAAAGAAGCAATCGACCTTGGTATTTTAGATGGTGTCACTACAAATCCTTCACTAATGGCCAAAGAAGGAATAGTGGGAGAAGATAACATTCGTAAACATTATCTGGAAATTGCAAAGATTGTTAATGGGGATGTTTCCGCCGAAGTAATTGCTACTGATTATAAAGGTATGGTACGCGAAGGCGAGATACTGGCTGACCTGGCTGAAAATATTATTGTTAAAATACCTATGATAAAAGATGGTATTAAAGCAATTTCATATTTCTCAGATAAAGGAATTGAAACAAATTGTACGCTCGTCTTTTCTGCAGGACAAGCTATATTGGCTGCAAAGGCAGGTGCTAAATATGTATCTCCTTTCGTAGGCCGCCTGGATGATATTTCTTTCGATGGCATGGAATTGATCGAACAAATTACGAGTATCTACGGAATTCAAGGTTATACTACGGAAGTTCTTGTGGCTTCAGTTAGAAATTCACTTCATATCATCAAAGCAGCTGAACTTGGTGCAGATGTGGTGACATGTCCATTATCAGCTATCATGGCTTTGCTAAAACATCCTCTGACAGACATAGGTTTAAAGCAGTTTTTAGACGATCACCAGAAATCACAAACTAAATAATTGCCAAGGGAAAGCAATTATTTTTATCTCAAAAATTTAAAAATACAACATCATAAGTCTCCTATGAAAATAGGGACCGACGCATTGTTATTGGGTGCCATATCTAAGTTAATTCATACACATGACCTTGTGCTGGAGATCGGCTCCGGATGCGGAATCATTACTTTAATGATGGCTAAAATCCATTCCGATGTACACTTCACATGTGTTGATATCGATAATGAAGCTATAAAAGAGAGCCGATTGAATTTTAAAATCAATGGCTTTCATAATAGTTGTGTAACTATCCGGGCAGATATCAGTGAGTATGCTTCAAAAAATAATTATAGTTATGATGTAATAGTCAGTAATCCACCTTACTTTTCTTCAGAGATTAAACCACTAAGCCAGGACTTATTAGGCGCAAAACATACCACTACCCTATCCATGCAGCAATTGAGTAAATCAGTTGGTCAGTTATTAAAAATTGAAGGTGTATTTTATGTGATATTGCCACCTTCTGAAGCCAAAGAACTCATTGATTCTTTGGAAGAATATGGTATAACATTAAAGGAAATTTGGGAAATAAAAAGTTTAAAGGATCATCCAACCATCAGGAATATCCTAACTTTTAGAAAAAATGAAAATAAAGATAAAATTATCCTGAAGCAATTTATCATTTACGGATCAGCCAAAAGAAATGATTGGTCAGAGCAGTATAAAGAATTGCTTCAGGAGTTTAAGATATTTTAATTTTTAATTGCCGCTAACCGATCCAAGGATCTCGCGGGCTGCATCGATAATTCTTGTATCTTCAAGATGCACTATGCCGCCACTGGGACCGGCTTCAATATGAAGGCCGACGACTTCTCCATTATCATAATGATCCCCTCCGAAGTAATTACGCACCGTTTGTTCTTCTATTTTTAGTTCACGGGCTATTTTACTAATACTACCGGTAGGTAAACTGTGTTTAATTTGTCTCAATTCATCGAATGTAATGTTCATACTCCAATTTGTTTTATTAGGAAACTATTAAATTAAATAAACACGTTAATATAATACTTTGTTTTGAATTTGATCTTATTTAAGCAATAAAACATTTTTACAATTTAGCTGCAACATTTAGATATCCCTTACTTATATTATCTTTTATATTATTTTTGGATTAAATATCAAATGTTAATGTCTACGAAATGTCTCCTTCTGGAAGAAACCGGTCAGAAACTTTATTATACAGACCGAATATTGACTCCGGAAGATGGGCAGGTATTGGTTTGTTTAAAGGCTGCCTCATTAAATCACCGGGATCTATGGATCATTGAGGGCAAATATCCAAATATCAAATTGCCATGTATTCTCGGTTCAGACGGATGCGGTGTATATGAAGGCAAAGAAATAGTTGTTTTACCCGGTAATAATTGGGGGAACAATCCAAATTTTCAAAGTAAAGAATACAAAATACTCGGGATGCCCGGTAATGGTACCTTTGCACAGGGTATATTTGTTTTTCCTGAACAAATTTATAAGAAGCCAAAACATTTATCAACGATAGAGGCTGCTTCAGTTCCTTTGTCCGGACTAACTGCATGGAGGGCTTTGGTAACTAAAGGGGATCCAAAACCCGGTGAAAACATTCTAATCTCCGGTATAGGCGGCGGAGTCGCGATGTTTGTATTCCAATTTGCATTGGCACTTGGATTAAATGTGTTTGTTACCAGTGGCCATTCCGACAAGATTAACAAAGCTATTGCTATGGGTGCAATGGGAGGTGTTAATTACAACGATCTCCATCTCGCTAAAAATTTAAGATCAATGTCAGGAGGATTCGATATAGTTATTGATAGTGCCGGAGGTGATAATTTTAGTCAATTATTAACAGCTTGTAAGCCAGGAGCCCGAATGGTCATGTATGGTGGTAGTTTAGGAAATATAAGCAGCATCAGCCCTCAGACTTTGTTTTGGAAGCAAATAACCATATCCGGAAGTACCATGGGGACCCCAAATGAATTTCAGGAAATGCTTGACTTTATGGATACACATCAAATAACACCTAACATAGACAGTGTATTCACATTGGAACAGGGAAATGAAGCCATTCATAGAATGAAAAGCGGCGCACAATTTGGTAAAATTGTATTAACCATAAATACTGATTAATGCGCATTGGTCTTTTATCAGATACACATTTCTACATAGATAAAGATTGGAAAAAGTATTTTGAATCTTGTGATGAGATCTGGCACGCAGGAGATATAGGCAATTTAGAAGTATTGGATCATCTGAGGTCACTTAAACCTGTAAGAGCAGTCTATGGAAATATAGATGGCCATGATCTCAGGACAGAGCTGGCAGAAGTCCTTAATTTTGAATGTGAAGGTGTGAAAGTGATGATGATCCATATAGGAGGATATCCTGACAAGTATGATGCCCGTGCTAAAAGGTTAATTGAATGGAACCGCCCTACCCTATTTATTTGTGGTCATTCCCATATCCTCAGGGTGATATATGACCATACCTATAAGATGCTTACCATGAATCCCGGAGCAGCCGGCCTTCATGGTTTTCATCAGATCAAAACTTTGATCCGCTTTACAATTAATGAAGGGAAAATTTCAGAAGCAGAAATAATTGAATTAGGTAAAAAAAGACTTTGATCCTCAAATATTAGTCTTTCCATTTCGCAATAAAAACATTGGTATCTCTTGTATCTCCATTGTTTCTGTTTGAACTGAA
>JAYUWT010000036.1:0-2353 GCA_043753405.1 Saprospiraceae bacterium
CAGCTTTTTTTAATACAGCAGTAATAAAAATGGCATGTATATCAGCATACATGGTCAACAATTCATCAATATCAAGATCCGGGTCTATGAAAATACAAAAAAGATAATTGTATTTATATGCATATTGAAAAGTGCGATACAATTTATTGAGTGTAATTTTCTGATCTCTTAATTGTTTTATTGCATTTGCTTCATAGGCCAAACTTATCCGTCTGTCAGTAATGAAATTCTTTTCTAAAATTACTTCAATAGTTTCGGCATAAACATCTTCCCTAAAATGAAACTCAATGACCTTCCATTTATTATTGTCAGTGATGTGCCATTTTTTAGCCTGGAGCAAGCCTTTGTAAAAATGGTCGATAAATTCCTGGGATTCTTCTTGTGTCGGAGCAACAAAAAAAACATACTGTTTTTCCCTGGTTTTTAACAGCAGTTGTTCCGCTTCAAAAGATTTAGATTTTAAATATGTCATA
Organism: Saprospiraceae bacterium; assembly: GCA_043753405.1. Taxonomy (GTDB): domain Bacteria; phylum Bacteroidota; class Bacteroidia; order Chitinophagales; family Saprospiraceae; genus Parvibacillus. The sequence continues at coordinate 474 of JAYUWT010000036.1, forward strand.
TAAATTACAAAAAGCTTATTGCCAGAATTGAGTCTTACACTATTTAAAGTGTCCAAAACTAATTGCTAAGTTACCCAATTGGTTTAAATATTCCATATATTTATAATGTGCATGAAAGTCAATATAACATTCCGGTAACAATTAAAAATCTATAAACACTAAATTCAGATGAAATTGACTTTAGACGAATTTAAAATCCTGGTCCATATTCAGTCAAAATATATTGAATAACAGAATAAAATTAACATAATAGATAATTTATGCCGCCAAATGCCAGAGTTAGTGACATGACAATTTGCCCGCTATTTACTCCCGTTCCTTTTGTCGGATTAGTTCCCCATGTGGGTGGCCCGATCCTCGGCCCGGGTTCTCCAATGGTCACTATCAATGGGCTGCCTGCGGCCTGTGTGGGAGATATGTGTTATTGCAATTTAGCTGTTAATACCATCGCGACCGGATCCCTTACCGGAAAAATAAGAGGTAGGGCATATTCAAGATTTGGGGATATGACTGCCCATGGTGGATTTATTATTACCGCATCGCCCACTTCAATGGGATAATCATAGTTCAATGAAAAAAAATAAAAAACTCCAAATACAAGCTTCTGAATCCTGGGACTCTACCTTTCAATTGATGTCCTGGTGGGACGCAGAATCCATCAAAAAAGGAAGGGTCCTTGTGATCGGTGCCGGAGCTTTAGGTAACGAAGTTCTTAAGAATCTGGCTTTAATGAATGTCGGACAGATCATTATTGTCGACTTTGATACTGTTGAAATGTCAAATCTTAACAGATCGATCCTGTTCAGAGCAGACGATGCAAAGCAAAATAAGAGTAAAGCTCAGATCGCAGCCGACAGGATGATGGAGATCAATCCCAATATTCGCGTAGAGGCTATTAATGCCGATGTCACATTTCAAATAGGGCTGGGACTAATCAGACGTTGTGATGTAGTCATAGGATGCCTTGACAACAGGATCGCAAGATTGTATCTAAACAGGTTTGCTTCTAAACTCAATAAACCTTGGATAGATGGTGCAATTGAAAATTTAGCCGGGACTCTCACCGTATACCAATATAACAGGAATTGTTATGAATGTAACCTGACTGAAACAGAATGGAAAAATATCAGATTCAGATTAGGTTGCCCTGATGTGGCCAGCAGAAATGTAAAATTTGGAAAAATACCTACGACACCTATCTCTTCATCCATAATAGGAGCAATGCAAGTCCAGGAAGCCATTAAGATCCTCCATAACAATACCGGCCAGATCGAATATGACAAAACTTTCTATTATGAAGGAATGAACAATATAGCCATGTGGATCGAAAAAAATGATAGGAATGAGGAATGTGAAAGCCACAGTTTCTATGATCCGATTCTTGAAAACAAAAAGCTTTCCTCAGATATGAAAATAAAATCTTTCTTTTCTGAAGTGAAAAAACAAATAAAAAAACCATTTAAAATTATTTTAGAAACAGAACTAGTACTGGAATTGACCTCTAAAAGTACAGAAGAAAGTTTCGAAACAGTGATCACAAAAGCAGCCCTCAATGACACTTATCTCAATACATTCAGGACTCAGATTAGTGAAGATTTTATTATAACAAAAAGTATTACTGACATTGAAGAAAACACTATCTTGTCAGAGTATACTCTGGAGGATATAGGAATACCTCCATTTGCAATTATAAATATTGAAACTGATGACAATATTCATCATATAGAATTAACAAAAGATTTATCTAAATATCCATTATTAAATAATTAAAACCATTATGGCAAAGAAATCTAATGAAATAAATATCATAATCAGAATCTTACCAAAGGGAGAAGAAGTAGATGTTGAACTCGATGTTACTACTACAGGAAAAGAGATCA
>JAYUWT010000037.1:0-5822 GCA_043753405.1 Saprospiraceae bacterium
TCCTTGCACACCTTGAGGTCCGGGCTCACCTTGTAATCCTTGCGGACCTTGAGGTCCTGTTTCACCTTGTATTCCTTGAGGACCCTCATTACCCCTTCCTGCAAACAATGCATAAGGGACACTTAATAGTTGGGAAGAGCCCATATTGACATAGGCTGTTCCGCCGGTAGGGTCCATTTCAACCTGCAACCATGGAATGACATTTCCCCAATCAATGGTCCCGAGTGATCCGCTTACATTGATTCCTGTCCCAATACTTAAGGTGACGAGGCCAAATTGATTTGTTGTGGTCGCATGCGTCTCCTGGAAAAGCAAGAGCCCTCCATTTTGATGTGTGATCGAAAATCGGAAGCTCACATTTCTGTTTTGAAGGATAGCTCCTGCATTGTCACGAGCGACAGCCTGATAATTTAAGCCTGGTGGCGCCTGGCCCTGAGCCTGCAGTTCCACAAAAAAACTAAAACTCAGAATAATGAAAAGCGAAAAAAAGAAATAAAGTAATTGTAGGTTTTTCATCAGAATTGGATTTATGAATGGATTACCGGACGATGTTTACTTTCTTAAAAAAATGATTTTGATTATTTGAGGAATGATCTTCTACTGAACACATAACCAAATAGATTCCTTCGGACAAAGAGATCAGATTGAACTGTTCGGTGGTGACGCTTTCCAAATGATCAAATTCTTTTTGAAATATGATTTGACCCAACACGTTGAGGATTTTCACCTCAATATGCTTTGTGGTGGAGGATTTGGTTTGAAGGCTGAACAAGCCCTGGGATGGATTAGGGAACACTTCAACAGAAAAATCTAAAAGCAAATTGTTCTCCGTGGAAGTTCCAAAATCCCAGGACTGCTGGAATCCCTGGGTCAGGATCGCAGAGGATGAAGTATACGTTTCAACTGCACTCATTTCCGCAGTTGTAAAGCTCAACATGCCCGTCCCATTACTATAAAATCCACCTGATGAGGAAATAACAAAAGGAGATAATGTCTGTGCAGTTGTTAACCCACAGTTGAAAAAGCAAAGAAAACCAATGAGCAAGAGACTCTTTTCCATTTTCTTAAAAATTAAAATGTTTAGCCAGTTAGTTGAAGATGAACAGATGATTACTTGTTAATTCAATACAACTAACTTTTTCACAACTTCAAATTCGTTCATCCTGATTTTTACTATATAAATTCCCGGCGTGAGTATGGAAACATCCACATACTTATTCTCATCCGGAATCAATTCAATCATTGGCTGGCCGGATATATCAGATATTGAAATTCTGGAAGCTGTGTAAGGTGTTTTATTCTTTATGTAAAAAATACCATGCCCCGGGTTTGGAAATATACTTATACCTGCTGAAACTAAATCCTGTTCAAGACTGGTAACAACAACTGCAATACACGTTGAAACGGCTGTACATCCAAATTGATCCGTGATCCTGACTGCATAATTTCCGGTGACGGTGGCTGTAAAATTTTGTTGCGTTGCCCCCGGTATATCATTTCCGGAAGTGCAATCGAACCATTGATAGTTGGCACCGGCAAGATCTGCTATTAATGTATTATCATCTGAAACAACTGCGATATCAACTTCATGGACCGTAAGAGCCAAATCAACTATACTGTCGCATCCATCAGACCCCTGAATGTAAACTGTATAATTGCCGCTTACAGAAAATGTTTCTTTTCCAATAGTCACACTTTCACCTTCGCAGATGGTTTGTTCAAGAAAAACATTAGTTGCACCCATGCATAAAGTATTCTCGTAATACTGCAACTTCAGCCCATCTGGATCAGCTAGGAAAACAAACAAGTCCTGGTCACCATCGCCATCGATATCTACTAACTCAGGAAATGCAAACTGATTTTCGCCGGATAAGGAAGGCAGTCCAAAAGGTGAATATAATGGTGTATGGAAAGCAGGTTTTTCATTAGCTCCAGGAGTATTAAGATGTACTACTAAACGACTTATGGAATCACCCGGAATAGTCATCATTGCGCCAAGGAAATCTACATCACCATCGTTGTCAATATCTCCACTGGTGAGTAACTCACCGTGAGAATCAGGAGTCAGTCCATAAGGCTCAGAATACCATCCTTCGAAAAGCGGGTCCTGATTTGAACCGATATTCCGCGCATAATAAAATGTTGGAATATCAGGACCATCTTCTACAGCAAACGCCGGATCAATACCGCTATTCATTAAGTCTAGATCACCATCCCGATCGAGATCAACAAGCTCAGGCCTGAAAAAACTTTCTGGAACAAAATCCGGCAGATCTAACGAAGGAACAGAAGACGTATCAAATTGATCTGGTCCCGGTACACTGTTATTGGTGAACATCTTTAGTTTCCCATTCCCCAGATAATCAATTTCAGCTGCAGAGATAAAATCTACATCTCCATCATCATCGAGGTCGCCCGGAGCAGGAAAGAAGTAGCCTATGGGAATTGGAAATGACTGATAAAGTTCAAAGCGTTCTCCGAAAACTGGATTTTGTGGGGTCCCGATATTCTCTTGTACCTCCAGGAAAAAATGAACCTGCGACCATGTATCGAATCCTTCGAGGTAGTCAAGGCCTGAAAGAAAAATATCCTGGTCACCATCATTATCATAATCATGGAATGCAACTGTTTGTGCAGCCCTGGTGGAATCAGTTCTGCTGAGCTGAATTCCAAAAGGTGAATTGGAATGAAAAGTAAAATTTTGACCTATGCTCACTGAAATGAGACAAATCTGGATAGACGATAATGCGATTATTAGTTTTTTCATAGCGGAGCTGGTTCTGGAATGAGTACATTAATTTTGGTTGTATTATACAATGCGCCGTGGACCTTACGGCCACCTATATAATTTCCTTCCACCCGGGGAATCAGGACCTCCGAACGCCATAAGTCTCCTTCATTTGAATGTGTAAAATTTGGTGACACATACACAAATTTTCCCTCATTATCCGTTACGAAGTCTATCCTTTCTTGAGAAACCACAAGGTGCTCACATGTGCTGGTGTCCTGTATAATCTGATGGACCAGGAGTAGAGTACCTATTGCATTAGGTATTCCCGTACCGTCCCGATGCTTAAAAGCAACATCCACAGTTAATTTTCCGGTGAATTCCGGCTGGGCCTTACATTCTGTAACCTGAACTTCAATATTGGTGGAGCCAAAAGAAGCCATGGCAAACAGACCGAACAGCGTCAGCACACCAATTGATAAAATCACTTTCATATTACTTTTCATAATTTATAATTGAAAACATAATAAAATTGCAAATTCCATACTGTTTTATTCTGTACTGTAGAAGGTGGCTAATTAATGATGAATTTTTTCATGATGACCGAGCCATTAAAATCTAATTTCAGATAGTACATTCCGGATTCAAATCGGGATACATCGACAGTCGCTATTCCTGCTTCAGAATTCTCGTATAACTTCTGTCCGTATTGATTTATTACGCTCAGTCCTGAAACTGGATACGGGCTGATATTGAGAACGTGTAGGAGATCATCTGCCGGATTTGGGAAGATGGATATCTGATTGGCGAGTTCCGGCTTTGTAGTGCTGCTGATGACAACTGCATTGCATGCTGATAAAGCGGTGCATCCATTGCCATCTATAATTCTGACAGCATAATTACCCGTACTTGTCGCAACGAATGATTGGCCGGTAGCACCCGCTATATCCTCTCCGGTATTGCAATCAAACCATTGGTATGAAGCAAAGGTCTGATTTGAAGTCAAAATATTCTCATTGACCGTCACAGCAATGTCAAGGTGGATCACCACCAGGGTAAGATTAATGATACTATCACATCCATTTGATGCAACTACATACACAGTGTAATCCCCGGAAGCAGTGAAGGTTTCGTCGCCGACAACAAAGGATTCGCCTTCGCATATTGATTCATTTAAAAAGATGGTTGTTGGGAGGACCACATTGATTGTGAGATTTACAATGCTGTCGCATCCATCAGAACCAGAAAGATGAATTGAATAATTACCCTCTTCTGTGTAAGTATTGCCACCTACTTTGACTGCATCTCCCTCGCAAAGGCTAACAGCCACATCATTGGTTTCTGGTTGGCATATTGAGTTTTCAAAATATTGCAAGGTTTGACCTCCGGGTATTCCTGCGAATACAAATAAATCAACATCACCGTCACCATTAATATCCACAAGTTCAGGAAACAGATACTGAGCTTCTCCAAAAGATGTCGGAAGTCCAAAAGGAGACTTAAGTGTAATGGTGAAAGCAGGTTTTGAATTGGCCCCGGGATTATTCAAATGGATAAAGAATTGATTAATGGAATCGGGGGGAATGACCATATTAGTTCCTAACAAATCCATGTCGCCATCATTATCAATATCGCCGCCTGTCAGAAATTCTCCAAATGGATTAGGCATTAATCCATATGGGTTATCAAACCAGCCTAAAAACTCAGGATCCGATGCAGTTCCAATATTTTTTGCATAATAATAGATGGGTACATCAGGACCATCCTCCACGGCAAAAGCAGGATCAAAACCACTCATTAAAATATCCAGGTCGCCATCCAGATCCAGATCGATCAATTCAGGAACGAAAAAACTTTCCGGCAGAAAATCATTCAGGCCGGCTGAATCAAACCGGGTAACCAGGAATTGACCGGAACCTGTATTTCCGGTATTCCAGAGGAAGGTCGGTGTTCTGTTACCGATCTCATCAACATTGGCGCTTACAATGAAGTCCAACTTTCCATCATTATTCAAATCGCCTGCGCTGGGAAAAAAGTATCCAACCGGAAATGGAAATTCTTCGAAAATGTCCATTCTTTCAGCGAATTCTGGATTCCACCGGTCACCAATGTTTTCCTGCATTTCAATAAAGTAGTGGATGTCCTCCCAATCGAAAGTATCGATATCGCCGAGGAAGTCCAGGCCCGTATGAAATACATCGAGATCACCATCTCCGTCATAATCATTGAACATTAGATTTAGTGTCGCGCGGGTAGAATCACCTCTTACTGCCTGAATCCCGAATGGAGATACAGAATGAAATGTGAAAGACTGTGCGAAACAGGGCACCACAATTAGTTGTGCAAACAGGCAAAGAAGTAGTTCAGTTTTCATAGGCCTTCTAATTTTGCAGAAATGGCATTAAATGTGACATTCGTTGTGGAGTAGTATGCTACCTTGACTGCATTGTATGAGTTGAATATATCCGTTTTGTCAAGGCTTACCTGAAATCTTATCAGGTCTTTACTATTATCATGAGAAAAAGGTTTTGAATACACAAACCGTCCATTAACATTAGTTGTAAAATTAAACTGATCATGTACTACACTAAAAGTACAAGTCTGAGTGTCATAGATATTCTGCTCTGTAATATATAACCGGCCAGTAGCAAATGGAATCGCAGCCCCGGATTTATCTTTATGGTTAACGACCACCTGTACTGTACCCGAAACAGGTGGTTTGTCCATGCATCCAGAAGCATCTACCGTTGTATTTGTCGACTTTTCAGGAAATGTAACACCACCGATTATGATAAACAGAATAATCGCCAGAATTGAAAAGTCTGATTTCAATTTGTTTTGCATGTTCTAACTTTTAACATCGTGAAAGAAATAGGAAGGAGTGCTCCTGCCAGGATCAGCAAAAGATCTGTGAAATCAAAAGTTCCTTTTATAAAATTGAACCCCTGGAATATCTCAAAGAACAGCCCTGTAAGTGCAGCTGCGATTAGCCATGGAATACTTTGCCGGTGAAGTTTAAAATCCCAAATCAATAAAATCAGCAGGATCAATGCCAACATCCAAAGTGCATCCGGAAGTGAGAACTTTATCCAAT
>JAYUWT010000038.1:0-2351 GCA_043753405.1 Saprospiraceae bacterium
ATTCTTAGTAATGTTCGAAAAGTTGAGGGAAATGTCTTCTTCTTTCAATGCTATTATTTCTTGCCGGGGAACATCGTCTTTGTTGACTACTCCAAACACTTTTCTTTGATTGAAATAATTTACTTCCTGACTTATTTCCCGCAACCCTGATATCTCTCCTATTTTTATATTAACCCCTATGACATCTGCATTGAATAAGGAGTCTACATAACATTCGAGGTTGAGTTTGTAACTTTCTCCGGTTTTCACCATTACGTTAATCGGCATTTCAAAATCAGGAGCTAAAAATACGTTTTCATTAAAAGTAAAATTAAATGATTTTATAAGGGTTGATACATTGCCGGTATTACTTATTTCGAAAGGAATAAGTATTTTATTTCGTTTCTTCACATCAATAGACTGCAATTTTGATGTGGCGACCAGATTTGGCGATTTTGAGCCTAAAATCGCAGTTTCTACAGATTTGGTCTCATAGACAGTGCTTCCTGTATTAACAACTGAATATTTCAACTTCAGATTTTTTTCAGCATAAGCCTCCTTAACCTGGACAGGTATCTTGATCTTTCTTGTCTCACCTTCTTTCATTGCATCTACCAGCACAAAATCAGGAATGTTTATGAAATCTGTCTTATTATTTAATAATTCTATTTTAATTTTAAAATTATTAATTATTTGATTTGCTTCATTTTTTAATGTGATCTCAAACTGACCGGCACTATTTTTAAATAAATTGTCTTGCTTGGTCTCAATGATTTTGATCTTTTTCAGAATGGTCATTGCTTCAATATCACGTTCTGTGGGCTTCAAAGCATACATAAAAAAATCAGATTGAGCACCACTATTTGAAAAGCCAGCTATAATAGTATTTCCATTGGAAGTGCAATAAGCAGTATTGCATTCATCTGTAAAATCCCCTCCAAAAAAATATGGTCTTCTCCACGTTAAGGCACCTTGATTTTGAGGATTGACCCTCACAGCAAATGAAGACGTTCTTTTAGCCCCTCTGACATCAGAGCCTATACCTGTCATAATAAGGTCACCACAAGGTGTTAGTGTTATACCAGTCCCGCCTCCTTCAATAAATGTGGCAAAGGTCTGACCATAGAGTTGAATGCCTGCACCGGATACATTCGCTATTGCCGGGGCATTGATCCTGTTCCGAAGTCCGGTAGCTGCTACTGCAAATGAACCATTGTTCAATTCTACTATATCATTTCCAATATAACAATCGTCCTGAGCATAATTCCAGATCGCTATTTCCTTCATTGTCGGTGATAATTTGGCGATCAAAACCACTGAATTGTTGAAAGATTTTTTCTTTTCAACTGATCCCGTTACTACAATGTTTCCATCTTTAGTGCTCAATAATGCTTGCCCAGTTGATTTACCCTGATCCAACTGATATTTATATTTTAATTCCCCTTCCTCATCTAATTTCAAAGTAACCATTTTATCTGAAGATGTACCGCAAACAAAAATATTTTCATCGCGATCTATGATTAAATCATTAAACACAGATTGTGTATTATTTTCATCCAAATAAAACAATTCCGTACTGAAGTCAGGGTTCAATTGAATTATTATTCCCTGAGTAATATTTTTAGAGCCGGTTGATCCACATATTAAGATCTTTCCTGAAGGAGTGAAAACAACTGATCTTGCCACATCGTCATATTTCCCGCCTATTGATGTCGAATTCACAATCTTTCCCGATCTATCTATTTTTACAATGTAAATATCTTTGCCACCGGCTGATTGACGGTTAGTATATCCCACACCGATTAACTGACCATCATTTATTTCTGTGACCTTGAAGATATTTTGACTTTTCCGTGCTTTATTTAATAACTTCCATGCATAATCATCATTATCATATTGTGCATTTATGTCAGTATAAATAAAAATTGAAAGTAAAATAATAAGTGCTTTCATTTTTATCAGATTGTATCTTTTAAATAATTTGAATAATATGATCGAATATTACGGAACAAATCTATCTCAAAAGCTTTTATTTGTGCAGCTAAAGGAAATTTCTCTTTTAAAAAGTCAACCTGAAGGTTGTTTTTCCAAAGCCGGAGACAAACATGAGGCCCTGTCGCTAATCCCGTATGGCCTACATAACCAATTACATCGCCTTGTTTGACATGACTACCCACCATTGTCCCTTTCTTAAATCTGGAAAGATGAAGATATTGAGTTGTGTACAACTGACTATGTCTTACTTTAACGAAATTTCCATTATTTGACGTATAGGCAAGAGCCACTATAATTCCATCACCGATAGATAATAGAGGACTACCCTCTGCTGCTGCGAAATCCGTGCCTTTATGAGCTTTGTAATATTTCAATTT
>JAYUWT010000039.1:0-5816 GCA_043753405.1 Saprospiraceae bacterium
AGGAGGAATCCTTATTTTCTTACATTGGAAACAGAGTACAAAACATTAATGCAGGATGGTGTGGAAGTCAAGATACCCGAAAAGATCAGTGCACGCCAGGTTTCATTGTTTCCAATCCTACCTTCTATCACCTGGAACTTTAATTTTTAATAAGAAAGAAATGAAGCAATTAGTTATATTTTGTATATTTATAAGCGCCCTGACTTCGTGCAATCTAAGTAAGGAAGTGGATATAAATCTTCCTACCTATAGTGCTCAGTCTGTGGTAGAATGTTATCTTGTACCCGGCCAAAGATTTGAACTTTTACTCACCAGGAGCAATAGTTTTTTCGACCCTTTAAATGCTGACAATGCAGCAGCTTATTTAGAATCAATCCTTATCAAAGGAGCTGATGTAAAGATCATTTATCTATCGGACACCATCCAACTGATAGAAGGAGTAAAACTGAATCCTGCCAATGGGCAGATCTCCAATTACTCCTCCGGGGAGATCGTCCCTTTTGATAATACGTCTATTTTTGAACTATTGATCACTTTGGCTGATGGAAACAAGATCACAGCCAATACGTTGATCCCAAATTCTGTTCCAATAGACAGCGTCAGGGTGGAATATAACAATGGAAATAAAACGCTGGCCACGGTGTTCATCTATCACAAAGACGACAGGAATACTGTTAATTATTACAGAAGGATGATCCATATCGCATCGCTTGACAGCATAGCATCTCAGGATTATACTGTAGATGATAAGATCAGTGACACAGAAGTTATAGCTTATGGGATGTTTTATGAACGCGAAGATAATAAGCCCGTAGTCGGAGATACTCTGATTTTTACTTTGATGCATACAACCAGAGAATACAATGAATTTGCACAAAGCAAGGACAATGCCAATGCTGCCAACGGTAATTCCTTCGGGCAACCCGGGCAGATCAGGTCGAATCTCACCGGACAAAATAGTCCGATCGGAATATTTACAGGTTTTTACATAAAAAGGGATACCTTTTACCTGCCTCAATAACATAAGTAATAAAAAATTGGTGATGAGTAATTAAGAGATTGGTGATAAGTGATTGGTGGGAGGCGATAATTCCCGGAGCCACCTCTTAACTGCCTAACCCCTTAACCATCTAACTTATTGTTTTAGAATCTGGCTTCCAATTTCCTTATATTTGTATTTTACAGCATTGAATTTACATGGACATTAAAGATAAATGGGTTTGGATCACGGGTGCTTCTTCGGGCATTGGCAGGGCACTTGCGATAGAATTTTCATACCATGGATGTAACCTGGTTTTGTTGAGCAGAAATGAAGGTGAATTGGCCATAACAGCAAAAAAATGCAATCCTAATATTGAGATCATTATTCAAACCATAGATCTGGCAGATGCAGCAACTATTGACACGGCTGTGGAAACGCTAATCAGGAAAAATACCCAGATCGATATTCTAATAAACAATGGTGGCTTGAGTCAACGCTCAGCAGCATTGGAAACACAGGAAGATGTCGCCAGGAAAATATTTGATGTAAATTATTTTGGGACAGTGCGACTGACCAATTCACTTTTGCCGGTTATGATTAACAATGGTGGCGGACACATAGCCGTTGTCTCAAGTTTGGTGGGTATCATAGGTAGTCCTAAACGGACCTCTTACTCTGCAAGCAAGCATGCATTGCATGGATATTTTGACAGTCTGAGAGCTGAACTGTATCATCAAAATATATGTGTTACAATAATTTGTCCGGGTTTTATTAAGACCAATATTTCACTCTCAGCATTGGTAGGAGATGGCAGTGCCCAAAACAAAATGGATGAAAAGACAAACAGAGGTATGGATCCTGCCCGCCTTGCCAAAAAAGCAGTTAAGGGTATAATCCGAGGCAAAGAAGAATTGTATATCGGTGGCAAAGAGGTCCTGGCGATCTATTTGAAGCGGTTTTTACCGACTTTATTTTCTAAAATATTGCGCAAGGCTAAAGTGACATAACGATTTAACATTTTTTTTCAATCCGGATAACACTTTTTTTCGTTAATTATTGTTATAAATAATGATTTAACGAAATTAATATATGGACAAGCGAATTTTTTTAAAATTGTTGTTGCTTACAGGCTTATTTAACGTATATCAATCAAGCCTGAGCGCCCAATATTTTGGTAGCAATAAACCCAGATATAATAAATTAGAGTTTTCAGTAGAAAAAACCCCACATTTTGATATATACAACTATGTCGAAGATAAAGGACGGCTCTACAGATTTGCTACCTGGGCAGAACAATGGACGCAGCAACATGGTTCAGTATTGCACAATGAATTACAGCCACATAACCCGATCATTTTGTATAATAATCAGGGAAATTTTCAGCAGACAAATGCTATCCAGGGAAATATAAGCGTAGGAACAGGTGGCGTCACTGAAGCCTTGAAGAATAGAGTGATCTTGCCATTCACATTTTCCAATGAGCAGACCCATCACGTTTTAGGACATGAGCTGGTTCATGCTTTTCAGTACAATATGATCATCAATGGGGACAGTACAAATATCCGTAATCTGGGTAATCTTCCCTTATGGATGGTAGAAGGTATGGCGGAGTATCTTTCGCGGGGAAGCAAAGATCCTTTTACAGCTATGTGGATGAGGGATGCTGTTTTAAATGATGATGTCCCCAACTTCCGAAAACTTGATGATTCTAAATATTTCCCGTATCGTTACGGACAGGCTTTCTGGGCATTTATGTCAGCTCAATATGGAGATCAGATCATCGCACCGCTGTTTAAAAATACAGCGATCTTTGGTTTTGATACTGCTCTTAGAAACATGTTTGGTAAGAAAGAAAAGGAAATGGGAGAGGAATTTGTCCAATACCTCAAGAATTATTACACACCATTTCTTCTCAATAAAAAGGAAGACAAGGTTGGTAAAAGCATAATCTCGGATGACAATGCCGGCAAGATGAATGTCAGCCCTGTCGTCAGCCCGGATGGTAAGTACATTGTTTTTCTTTCTGAGAAAAATATATTCTCCACAAGTCTTTATGTCGCTAAGACCTCCGATGGTAAGATCGTACGCAAACTCGCAAGTTCGACCACAGGAGGACATATAGAAGAGTTTAATTACCTGGAATCCTCCGGGTCATGGTCTCCGGACAGTAAACAATTTGCATTTATTATCTTCAGTAAAGGGCAGAATGAACTGATCATCAAAGACGTGGAAAATGGTAAAACTGTCAGGTCCGAATCATTTAAAGAGGCCCAGGCTTTAGCCAATCCAACATGGAGCCCAGATGGTAAATCCATCGTCATGTGTGGATTGAATGATGGACAGGTGGATCTATATCAATTGGACCTGAAAAGCAATAAACTTACGCAGCTGACCAATGACGCTTTTTCAGAAATGCATCCTACCTGGAGCCCTGACGGCAAAAGTATAGTTTACGCCAGTGACGCCAGAACTTTTGGTAATGGCGTAAGAAAAACAAAATGGACTTTTAACATTGCTTCACGGGATATGACAACCGGCCAGGTGATTGTATACGATATTTTTACAGGAGCGAACAACCTGAATCCTCAGGTGGACAATCTTGGTAATATTTATTTTCTCTCAGACAGGGACGGTTACAGAAATATATACAAATTCATTCCAGCTAAAGACAGTGTTTACCAGATGAGTAAATTCATAACCGGAGTGACGGGTATTACTGAGTATTCGCCTGCACTCAGCGTATCAGCTAAAAGGGACCGCATGGTCTATTCATACTACAATGATCATGAATATACGATCTATTCAGCAAGACCTGAGGCAATGGATTTGATCCCTGTAAACAGAAAAAATGTCAATCAGGAGGCCGGCACACTACCTTATAACAAGACTGCGGCCAATGCTCCGATCAATGCCAATATTGATAGGTTAGGCGAAGTGTATCCTGCCAATAATCTAACCTTTAAAGAAGAAGCTTACCGGCCTAAAATGAAGTTAGATATGATCACTGGTGGTACAGGGATAGGTGTGGGAAACAACAGAGGTTATGGTAACAGCAATACACTTAATGGTGGCATATTTGCTTTATTCAGTGATATCTTGGGTAACCAGCAGATTTATACCAATCTTGCTTTGAGTGGGCAGATCTACGATTTTGGCGGACAGGTCTTTTATTTGAACAATAAAAATAAAATTGGATGGGGACTTGGGTTATCCCATATTCCGGCTTATTACAGCGGCATAACAAATATTCAACTGGACCAATTGCAGGATCAGCAGACAGGTCAGATCATTCCTACACAGCGGTATGACATAGATCTGGTACGACGATTTGAAGAAGGTATCAACGGCATCGTCCAGCTGCCATTCAATGTGACTCACAGGGTAGAGGCCGGTGCCGGCTACAGCCGTTATCATTTCAGATATACAAGGATCAATGAGCACTATTACTATGATCCGAATGACCCTAACAATCCATATACAGGCTCGCTGGTTTATTCCGATGAGACCAAAATAGATGCGCCACCTGGTTTTAATTTATTCAATGTCAATTCAGCCTTTGTAGGAGATAACGCTGCATGGGGAATTGCTTCACCTATGAACGGATACAGGTACAGGGTAGGTGTTGAACAATATTTCGGGCAGTATGATTTTACTGCTTCCGTTGTAGATGGGCGGTATTATAAGTTTCTTAAACCGATCAATCTGAGTGCGAGACTTTACAATTACAACAGGTATGGCATCTCAGCCCAGAATAATGATGTTTACCCATTATTTTCGATCGACCCCACCATCGTCAGAGGATTTCTGAGATATACTGAACAGGAATTTTCAGAGTTGTTGAACATTCCTTATGGAAAAGTAGCCGGATCCAAGCTCATGGCGGGAAGTTTTGAGGTTAGATTACCTTTTACAGGACCGGAACAAATATCATTGATCCGTTCTAAATTTTTATTCACAGAACTTGCATTATTTTTTGATAGTGGTGTTGCCTTTGAAGAATTTTCAGATTTTTCAAATGACGTTAAGGAATTCAGGCCTGCTGTCCTGATGTCTTCGGGTGTTTCGCTGAGGATCAATTTATTTGGATCCATCATTCTGGAACCATATTATGCGAAGACTTTGAATAAAGGTGGAAGGTGGAACTTTGGACTTAATATTATACCGGGATGGTAGTAATTAGCGAACAGCGAACGGCGAACAGGGGCGAAAATGAAACTGATTTACTTATTTAAAGAAATTATA
Organism: Saprospiraceae bacterium; assembly: GCA_043753405.1. Classification (GTDB taxonomy): domain Bacteria; phylum Bacteroidota; class Bacteroidia; order Chitinophagales; family Saprospiraceae; genus Parvibacillus. The sequence goes on from JAYUWT010000039.1 coordinate 5,225, forward strand.
GCACTGAATATAGTAAAAAGTATTAGAGTATTATAGATAATAGTATTATAGTGGATAGTTACTGGCGAACAGTGAACAGGGAACAGGGAACAGTGTAAGGATGAAAAATGAAAGGTGAAAAATGAAAGATGAGAGCGGCGAACGGCGAACAGCGAACAGCGAACAGTAGCGAAGATGAAACTGATTTACATAATAATATAAAGAACAGCAAGATAAAAAACGAAAGATGATAAAGACGAGCGGGACTTGCTTCCCGCTCTTTTTATATGCTCGATTATTCTAATTCTCAGCTGAGATAAAGAATTTAATTTATCGGAGTTTAAAATTTAATTATTTGCGCAGCGAAGCGGAGTCCCGAGCTACTTTCACTTTAACTAATGAAACACCGTGGAATTAGATAATAGTGAATGTTATTCGGGATCCATTGTCAATTGCTAAAGTATTTATTATAGATCTTGTCGATCTCGCCGGCTAATTTTTTGTCTTTCTCAGTCACAGTATCATTAGCAGTGTGGGTGCACAATTTAATATCAACCTTGTTATACACATTCATGATCTCCGGATGATGATCCATTTTTTCAGCCGCAAAGGC
>JAYUWT010000040.1:0-2347 GCA_043753405.1 Saprospiraceae bacterium
GACCTTCTCCGTTTGAATTGGTCACTGTTCCATGGACTGTCACGGTCTGGGCGATCAGGCTCAGCAGCGACATTCCGGTAAAGAGGGAAATGAGTAAAAATTTTCTGATCAACATACTTATCGTTTAATTTGGTTTCGAAAAATAATCTGTTTCGTTCCATTATACGGACTTCCTTTGCTGAAGGTTGGGTGAGCGGGAGATTTATTATTAAAATTCATATGCATGTCGACAATACCTTTAGCGGAGCGGTTGAGGCCCAGGACATTAGAAGATATACTAGGGCAGGAGCATTTGCTCAGCGAGGGTGCTGTGCTCATGAAGGCAGTCCGGTCAGGACGCCTACCATCCATGATCTTATGGGGTCCACCGGGTGTGGGCAAGACTACTATTGCCAGGGTTATTGCGAATGAATCGGGAAGACAGTTCATCCAGTTGTCCGCTATCAACAGTGGTGTCAAGGATGTGAGGGATGCCATCGATCAGGCTAAAAAGCAGAGGTTTTTTGATAAGCCCGGGCCCATCTTGTTTATCGATGAGATCCATCGTTTCAGTAAATCTCAACAGGATAGTCTACTCGGAGCGGTCGAGGATGGCACTATCACACTGATCGGGGCTACTACTGAGAATCCATCTTTTGAAGTTATTTCAGCTTTATTATCCAGATGCCAGGTTTACGTTCTAAAACCGCTTGATGAAACGGCAATGCGCAAGTTGATCGACAAGGCTATTCATACAGATCATGAATTAAAAGAGAAAGCGTTTATCATTAAAGAGGATACAGCACTTCTTCAACTCACCGGTGGTGATGCTCGTAAACTTTTATCTGCTCTCGAATTGATCAGCAGTAATGAAGGTGATATAGTTGTCATTGATAATGAAATGGTACTCAATGCCATTCAGCGAAACATAGCCCGCTATGATAAAGGTGGCGAACAGCATTACGATATCATCTCTGCATTTATTAAATCAGTGAAAGGTTCTGATCCGAATGCGGCGATTTATTGGTTAGCGAGAATGTTGCATGGCGGAGAGGATATAAAATTTATTGCTCGTCGGATGGTTGTTCTCGCAGCAGAAGATATTGGTCTTGCGAATCCAAATGCTTTATTGTTGGCTCAATCTTGTGCAGATGCTATTCAGTTTATCGGAATGCCTGAAGCGAGGATCGTTTTAGCAGAAGCCGCTATTTATCTGGCAACAAGTCCCAAATCTAATTCAGCTTACGTGGCAATTAACGAAGCAATGGACTATGTCAATACATCAGGACCGTTGAGTGTTCCTCTGCACATCCGCAATGCACCAACACAATTGATGAAGAATCTCGGTTACGGTACGAAGTACAAATACCCTCATTCCTTCGATGGTAATTTTGCTGAACAGGAATTTATGCCGGATGAAGTTTCAGGTAAAATATTTTATAATCCGGGGAATAATAAGCATGAGCAGGATTTGGAGAAGAGGATGAGGATGTGGTGGGGGGAGAAGTATAGGACTGGGGAAGAGGATTAAATGGAGGTGATTTTCAAATATTAGTTTGTCATTAACCAGGCAACAGAGGTAAGCGGTAAACGGTAAGCAGTAAAATATATTCAAGCAACTTACCACACCTTCAAAATCTCCCTACTCCCTGAATCATACATTTTCATTCATATCCTTCATCTTCTCGCCCATTTTCTTTTTCCCGTTATTCCTTTATTTTGCGGTTAATTCTTCTTAGGCAATAGATTCTCAATTGCTTCTATAGGATACTGAAGTTTATACAAATCCATTTCTTCATCTGTAATTCGCTCATACCCTTCATGACCATATAAGTGAAGCAATGAGTCAACAGCTTGCTTTCCACAAATGACTTCTTCCAGGGTTTTAGTAGCATTCCTTGATTCCTTCCTAATGATTTTAGAAGGCAAATACTTCACATCCGGATAGAAAAGTTCATGTGCTGTTAAGTTAGGTAGGCTATCATTGAAATAGAGTAAATATTCCTTGTTCGCAGGCTGTGAAATGAATAACATTGAGTCGCATCTGGTTTCAGTGTGACACAAATTCTTCACCACTCCTCTGCTTTCATCGATAGAAAATCGAATTGTGTCAAAGGAGGTATAGTACTTATTTACATGGCTTAAAAGCAAGTCGGAGCTACTTCTTCTATTTGGATAATCCCAGGTAACAACCATACCTCCATTTTCAGGCGTACTACCAAAATCTGTTATTTGCATAACTTTCTTCTCTCCATATTGAATGTAATATCTATACACAACTTGACTTGATGGAAGCCCTGGCACAAGATGTTGAATCCTTGTTTGATCTATGATGATAGAATACTTGGCAGCCCGAAAATGATTATCC
>JAYUWT010000041.1:0-2347 GCA_043753405.1 Saprospiraceae bacterium
CTTACCAGAGCCGATCTGGCATCCTTCGCAAATATGAATACAGCTAATGTAATTCGCACGCTGTCTGCTTTTAGTCATGAAAAATTGATTAGAACTGAAGGGAGGAATATTTGGATCACAAATGAAAGCCAACTAAAAAGAGTACTTGAGACACAATAAAAACAGCCCTACTAATTCATTTGAAATGAATTATCTACCCGCAGGTGAGAGGTAATTAATTCATTGTTTTTTTGCTTATCTGATTTATGTTGTAATACCAATTTACGCATCCTTATACAACATAGTTAGTTCCATATTATAGAAATAGATTTGATACTTTCTGAGATAGTTTCTAATCCTAATTTAATTAAAAAAATGAAAGACTTTCGATTACTCAAACTGATGCTCTGCCTTATTTTATTGCTCTTCATATTCAATACGGAAGCCAGACCAGATTCAACTACCTTACCTGGTATAGGAGGTCACATTGGAATAGTTCAACCAATTGCCTCATGGAAGAAAAATAAAATAACGACCATCAACGAACAGGAATTTTATTCTATAGGATTTCCAATAGGCATTACTATAAAAAATTCTTCTTCTCCATGGGCGATTGATTTTGAATGGGTGGCATTTATAAAACCAAGTATTAATGATACCAAGTCACCATATAAATTAACCAGTTTATGGCATCTGGGAATCTTGTATTCTGCAGGTGGTGGCTTTACGATAGGGCTGCGAGCTGCATTCGAATTAGAAACAGATCAGTTTGGATTTACACCCTTGATCAATAAGGGAATCAAGATCAACCAATCAATGAATTGGTTTTTTGAAATTGTGCTTCCCGCCAGATGGGGACCGGAAAAAAAAGATAGTTTCACACAGATACTTGCGATACATACAGGAATATCCTTTTAATAAGCTCTACATTTTAAAAAAACAATAAATCTTTCAAAATGAATTCAAATAATAATGGTCATCATGAATCCCAAAAAAGGATTAGTTATTTTATGAACACCAAAAACTGGTGGGGCCCTCTGGTATTTATATTGGTAATAAGCGTGTTGGGTGTTGGATTAATTGGTTTACAAACATACCAGGATGCACCTCCCTTCGAGCAATTTACAAATTCAGAACATCAAGTATTGATTTCAAAAGAAAATTTGTTAAAAGGCCAGGAAGTATTTCACAAATATAATCTCATGGAGTATGGAAGCTTTTTTGGCGATGGAGCACAGCGAGGACCTGACTTTACTGCTGAAGCCTTAAACCAGATCACTAAAAATATAAATAGCTTTTATGCAAGCCAGATCCAACAAGAGACCGGCAAAACTCCGACTGATGCAGATCTGTCCGTAATAAACAAAAGGGCTCAGACTGAATTAAAGCTAAACACGTATGATGAAAAAAATAAGAGTATAATATTAAATGCAGCGGAAGCAGATGCCGTGATTAAACTAAGATCATATTACAATGATCTCTTTTTTACTAACAGCAGAGAGCAGGCTTTTTTACCAAAAGGGTATATCAAAGAGGCCTCAGATGTGGAAGCGTTATCTGATTTTTTCTATTGGGGTGCTTGGGTCTGTGTGACATCAAGGCCCGGAGAAATATTCAGCTATACCCATAATTGGCCTTTCGATCCGGATGCAGGCAACACCCCCACATCTCCTGTGATACTTTGGAGTGTACTGGGTCTGCTTGGTTTTGTGCTATCCTGCGGAGTGGTATTGTATTTTATTGGTCAGTATAATCAACTTCCTAACAAATTTTTCAAGCCCGCCACCAAAGATCTTTTTACAGTAGATAAAGTACGATCATTTACACCTACCCGGTCTCAGCGCGCCACGTATAAATTTTTTTTAGTAGCCGCCATATTATTTGTAGTTCAAGTGACCAGCGGCATAATCACTATAAATGACTTTATTCATTTTTTGGACTATTTTGGAATACATATAACCCAGCAATTGCCGGTAACCATTCCACGAAGCTGGCATTTGATGTTGGCCTTGTATTGGATTTCTACATGTTGGATTGCGTCTTCCATATTTATATTACCGATTTTATCCAAGACAGAACCCAAAATGCAGTTGCCTATGATCAACACCCTATTTATTTTACTATTTCTATTAGTGGCGGGATCACTTACCGGAATGGTCATGGGGCCTTTGGGTATGCTGGGTGATTATTGGCGTTATTGGGGAAGTCAGGGTTGGGAGTTTGTAGATTTTGGCAGAATATATCAAATAGTCCTGATGGTGATATTTGCCGTATGGGCAATAATTGTTTATAGAGGTATTCGACCAGCGCTGGTCAAAGGTCAACACTGGAATTTGCCCAATTGGATATTGTATAGCGTGATTGGTAT
>JAYUWT010000042.1:0-2346 GCA_043753405.1 Saprospiraceae bacterium
ATACACAAATAAATAAGTTTAAAGATGGATTAGCTGTATTTGGAAAGGATGGCTATTTTGGATACATGGATACAGCGGCCACACACGTTATCAGTAATATATTTCTATTAGCCTGGGATTTTAATAATCAGTATGCAAGATATTCACTAGGCAGAGGCATTGGATTCATTACACTCCAGGGAAAATCACTTCACGATGTCTTTTTCCCGGATGTAAGAGATTATAATAGTGGTTTGGCAAAAGTCCAAACTGTAAGTAGGTAAAGAGCAATGTACAATTTACTATAAATATAGCCTCTTACGCCCGCTATGCTTTTTAGGCGGTTATTAAGATTTCGATCTTGATGTATTATGTCGTAGCTTTGTAAGTTATATTCATGCAAAAAGTAGAATGGAGGTTGGTAGAAAACTTTGTGGAAGCTGAGCTTTTTCAGCAAGCCTACGATTTGGTCGAAGATGAAATAAATCCACAATATGAATTGGTAGAGGGAGAAGCGGGAATTTTTTCCTTAAAATCCCCACATCATGATTCAGACTTATCCACAGAAATAGAATTCAACAGAAAATACATCAAGAGATATGTATGTACCTGTGGAAATGCCGGCAAGAGTCTATGTAAACATTTGATCGCTGCTACTATTTTATTTAGAAGAGTCAAAAATGCGGAAGCAGAAAAAGTTTTAGAGTCCGGTATCTCTGGCAATCTTCCTTCGCGTATTTCCATCCCTGCGATTCTGGCTCAGATACCAAGAGAAGACCTGAATCGATTTTTGCAGCGATATTCGAGAATAAATAAACATTTTGGCCAAGCCATCAAATTGCATTTTGCAAGTAAAGTGCAAGTAGCGTCACCTGAGCAAAAATATCATGACCTCATCAGGAGTATGACCAGGCTCATTCCACTTGCCAATGGTAAACTCTCAAAACAATCCGTCCAATCTTTATTTTGGGTAAGTGAGGAATTATTATTACAGGTAGATGATTTGATTGCGATGGAAACACCTATAGAGGCCTTTGCAATCTGTATGGAATTACTACACTCTTTTCAATCCATATATAGAAAGCTTGAAATGTATATTGGAGAATATGAAAAACATTTTATTACCATACATCAAAAGATTAAAAACATACTTGACTTTGAATTGGCACCATCACTCAGGCAGGCTTTTAATCAACGACTTTTAACTGCTTTTACTGATCCTTCCTACCCATTCATCAATAGCCCCAACAACTTGTTTGAAATTTTATTTCCTTTCCCTGAGTACGAGATCCGAAATCAATTAAAAGAGATCACACTTAAAAAAATAAGCAGGAAAGAAATGAACACCACTCCATTGATAGCCTGGATCAAAAATGCAATGAAGTTCAAAGATGAATCCCTCCTGTTACAAGCATTGAATGCAAATGAAGAAATAGCCAAGTGGATTTCTGCTATTGATGCCATTGCAATTAACAACAGGGAATTTGCAAAACAAGTGGCAAAATGGTTGATGCTCAAAACAAAAGATGAGTATTGGAAATACAAACTCATGGAAAAAGTATGGTCACTATTCCCTGATGATAGTGATAGTATAGTATATGCCCTTGGACTGTTGACTTATAATCCTGATGAAAGATACATTACATACCTGCTCGCTAAACATGTGTCGCATGAAATGATTGAACACGCACTTTTGGATTCAAAGCACAATAAAACTTTAAACTTACTTATTCATTTTTATTTTGACACCGAACAGATACCAAAAGCAAAATCACTTATCGAACAACATTTGAGTATCGACCTGATTAAAAGCATTACCCCAAAATTTTATCCAATTGAGGATGCGTGGGTATTTTCTATTTATAAATCTACTCTGACAAAATACCTTGATACCTATGTGGGTCCGGTGCCTGCAACTAAAATTCAAAGCTTGCTGGGATACTTACAGTTAATCAAAGCAAAAGGATTGGCAGAACATTTACAAAAGTGGTTAAAAAATGAATTTAGTGACCACCCTACTCTTTTAGAAATTTTATAATTTAGACTTGACTTTTTGCAAGAGTAAAACTAAAGACCGTACCAGTACCCAGTGTACTTCTCACTTTTATACTTTGACCATGAGCTTCAAGAATATGTTTTACTATAGATAATCCTAGACCTGAACCACCAGCTTGCCTTGATCTGGCTTTGTCTACTCTATAAAACCGATCAAATATATGTCGCAGGTGTTTGTTTTCTATACCCGGTCCATCATCTTGGATTTCAATCAATACGTTTTGATCCAGATCAATTAATTTGATATAAGTTTGCCCATACACTTTGCCATATTTTACTGAGTTTTCCAGGAGATTGACAAATACTTGTCGC
>JAYUWT010000043.1:0-2343 GCA_043753405.1 Saprospiraceae bacterium
CGGGACTTTTGCAGGCAGTGTCTTTTCAAGGAATCAAACAGGATGGTGTTTTTGCCGTCAATTTAAAGAAAACGGTTTTTTTTAGTTCTATCAGTTATCTGAGATCTCAGACCCCAATGGAAATATCTAAATTTTCCAGGCCATATTTTAATATTACACAGGCATTTCCAAAATTAGCCGGTATGAGTTTAGGTTTGACCTATCAGGCAGAGTTTAATCGCAGAACGTCTGCCCTTGCTGATACTTTACTAAATACATCTTTTGCTTTTCAGATATTGCGTGCTTCAGTAGGCAATAATTTTACAAAAAATATTTCTACTGTACTTTATGTGCAACGCAGAAATGATTACCTTCCTTTTAGTAATGATCTTGACCTCGCCAATCATGCGATGGAATATGGTCTGAAGGCCATCTTCAAAAGAGGTCAGGGTTCTATCCTAAACCTAACAGGCACTGTCAGGACTTTTGAAATAGACAGGCTCAAGGCCAGTGTGCCCCTTACAGCAAAGAATACTTACCTGGGCCAACTCGATTATTTATTTACGACATTTAAAAACAGGTTGTCAGGTAATACTTTATTTGAGTTAAGTTCAGGCCAGGAACAAAAAACTGAATTCAATTATATAGCTGTCCAACCAGGCACCGGTCAGTATGTATGGAATGATTACAATAATGATTCTATCCAACAGATCAATGAATTTACAACGGAAGGCTTTCCTGAAATGCGCAGTTTTATCAGAGTCAATATACTTTCCAATATTTTCATTCCGACCCTCAATACTTCCTTTAACCAAAGCTTGCGATGGCAGGGTAAATCCCGCGGTGGTGATGGAAAATTAAAGTTTATCAACCGTTTTTCCACACAATCCGGCTTCAGGTTTGATCGCAAGATCAAGGACAATGCAAGGGTTGGATTTTGGAATCCTTTTTATACAGATATTCCTGATTCATCATTGGTGACATATATCAGGAATTTCAGGCACACATTTTTCTTCAATAGGGGTGATTCTAAATACGAAATCCAAGCTTCTACCAACAACAACAATACTAAAAATGTGCTTACTACAGGATTTGAGAAAAGGAGAAATGATGTCTTCAATCTTACATCCCGGGTCAATATTGGACTACCGTTGACTCTCTATCTATATTTAACAAAACAATATAAATTTAGTGAATCAGAAGCTGAGGCCTTTAAGATCAATAATTATTCCATAGAAAGTGACGAAATCCGTCCCGAAGTGAGTTGGCTGATTGGTTCTGCGTTTCGACTCTCCTCCACGTACCGGTTATTGCTGCAGGAAAACAGACTTGGTCCCAATTTTGAAACTTCCTCCAACAATGACATTTCAATCAAGGTGGATTACAATCAATCAGCAAAATCAAATTTCAGGTTCAGTACCACTATGGCCATTATTAAATTTAATGGTGTTCGTAATTCTGCTGTTGAATTTGCCATGCTCGAAGGCCTTAAGAATGGAAGGAATTACCTATGGTCCATCTCGTATGATCACAATTTAAAAAACAATGTACAGCTAAACTTTGGATATGATGGCAGAAAGTCGGAAGGAATCAATGCGGTGCATACAGGGAGAGCGAGTGTGAAAGCATACTTTTAGCAATTGACAATTGACAATTTACAATGGACAATTGTGCGGAGAGGGAACAATAAGAATGTTGAATGTTGAATGTTGAAGGTTGAATGACGCGAAGATGAAGCAGATGAGCGAAGGTTAAACCGCACCTCTTTAAACAGATTATTAAATGATTAAAAAATAATTCAACGGAGCGGCTTACAGCTTACCGCCTATTGCTAAATGCAAAAGATTATGAAGTTAAAAGCTTAGAAAAACTCTTGTTAAAGAAGCTATCACTTATCACTTTTCAATTATCACTCATCACTCTTCACTTATTAATTATTGACCACTGATATGAAGATGAACCAACCTATAGATAGCGATTAATCTACCGGAGCGGCCTATAGCTTAAAGCCTACAGCTTTTTGCTTTAAACCATATCATGGAACATCAAATCCCATTTTTACATGTTAAGCGGAGTATTTACTAAATCAATATGGAAAACAGATTACATTTTTTCCATCCTCCTCACTTTCTATTATAACTAATTGTAATATAATAATAATCAAAATGTACTAATATAAAAGTATAAAATTAATGCATTGTTTCATCTGTGCGGGGGCGGCCTTATAAATTTTAGTGAATGAATGTAGAAAATGCCAAAAAATAGCGAAGAGATTTCCAGCGGATGCAAGGAGCCTTAAATTTCGAGCGTAATTTTTTGAGCATTTTCGGAAAGAATGAGCGTTAAAAAATTTATAGAGCCTTG
>JAYUWT010000044.1:0-2343 GCA_043753405.1 Saprospiraceae bacterium
GAAATGCATCCCACTCTTAATACACTAATGTTTTATTTTCACATCACAGCGTAATCCAAATCTGTCTCCAGACCACGTTGCTTTCACTTTACCTGCGAAATGATCCAATAATTGAAAGCCAACATTATGCCTCGTATGTTGATATTCTTTACCAGGGTTGCCGAGGCCTATGATCAAATATTTATTCATTTTATGTTGCAAAAATAACTATAAGATTAACTTTGGCCCCACATGAAATTTTATTGGACAGATATTGTCAGAATGATCAGACACCTCAGTATTCTAAAAGTTTTCAATACAGCTTTATTATTTATTTCCTATTTCATCAGCAAATGGCTTAAAAAACCGATGGTATGGGGCAAGCCCATGTCAGTATCCATAGAGCCAACTACGGCATGTAATCTTAGATGCCCTGAATGTCCCAGTGGTTTAAGATCATTTACCAGACCTGAGGGCAATCTAAAATCGGATTTTTTTCGATCTACCATAGATGAAATGCATCCCACTCTTAATACACTAATGTTTTATTTTCAAGGTGAGCCGTATATAAATCCTCATTTTTTAGACATGGTCTCCTATGCTGAGGCAAAAGGAATATATACCATCACCTCTACTAATGGGCATTTTCTCTCTGATGAGAATATAAAAAAAACATTGGATTCCAATCTCAGTAGATTGATTATTTCTATTGATGGCACCACCCAGGATACATACGAACAATATAGGATAGGGGGTAATATAGATAAAGTAATAGATGGTACCAGGCGATTGGTCCGGGCACGGAATGGTAGGAAACAAAACTATCCTCATATCATATTCCAGTACCTGGTGGTGAGACCAAATGAACATCAGATACCTGAAGTGTATAAGCTTGCTAAAGTACTGGGAGTAGATGAAGTAAGATTAAAAACAGCCCAGGTATATGACTATGCACAAGGTAATGATCTGATTCCTTTAAATCCTAAATACAGCAGATATAAAGCGCATGCTGCCGGGTTTTACAGTATTAAAAATGATTTGCTCAATCAATGCTGGCGTATGTGGCAGGCCTGTGTGATCACCTGGGACGGCTTAGTGGTGCCGTGTTGTTTTGACAAAGATGCTACTCACAGATTGGGTGATTTAAAAAAACAGACAATGTCTGAAATCTGGCATGGAGAAAAATACAATACTTTCAGATCATCACTATTAAGATCGAGGAAAGAGATAGATATATGTAAAAACTGTACTGAAGGTGGGGAAGTCTTCGCCTGACCACTAAAGGGCACTGAGAATCACTAAGGTTTGGTGGCTATTTCCAATGGTATTATGTAAAAAATTAATTCGACAAACCCCTTAGTTTCCTCCGTGCCCTTAGTGGTCAAATGACAAACCCCTTAGTGTTCCTCCGTGCCCTAAGTGGTCTTAGTCAAATTCAGATCACCTCACCCACCACAAAGATGCTCCCGGTGATTAGTATAATATCATTCGCTTTTGCATTGATGGTGGCAGCTTTGAATCCATGCTTCACCGGACCATATTTATTTCCGGTTAATTTTCTTGATTTTGCTAATGAGTTTAGTGTTTCATCATCCAATGCCCTGGGCAAATCCGCTTTTACAAAATAGTATATGAAGTCCTTAGGTAAGATCTTAATCACTGCCTCATAATCTTTGTCTTTGACAGTACCAAATACAGTATGCACTTTTCCATTTGAAATGTGATTTATTCTATCAAACAATAATTTAAGGCCACTTAGATTATGAGCTCCATCTGCTATAATGAGTGGTTTTTTTCCAAGTATCTGAAATCTCCCAATCAGAGGCACATGCCTATCTAGATTTTTTAATCCTAGTTTTATTGCTTTATCTGAAACTGTAAACACATTCAATTCATTCATCCATTGTATAGCCTGCATCACTGTATTTATATTTTTTTCCTGGTAGGGTCCGTGATAAGGCATATCAAGCTTCAGATATTTTTTATTTTTTGATCTATATACATATCTGTCTTTTGTAGCTTGAGTCATTACTTTTCCATAGTTAGAGGCCAATCGAATTGATGCATTTTTTTCTTTGGCTTTATGGGTAAACACCGAGATGATTTGGGGTTGATATTCGCCTATGAGCACCGGTATTTTCTCTTTTATTATTCCTGCTTTTTCGGAGGCAATTGCTGGTAAGGTATTGCCAAGTATTTTCTGATGATCATAACTTATATTCGTGATGATACTTAGTATTGGAGTGATTACATTAGTACTGTCCAGTCTGCCTCCTAGGCCGGTTTCGATTATTGCGAAATCTACTTTTTTATCTGCAAAATAGTTGAAAGCAAGAGCTACGGTGATTTCAAAAAAGGAAGGTT
>JAYUWT010000045.1:0-2338 GCA_043753405.1 Saprospiraceae bacterium
GAAATTCCGGAATCCTTTTTTAAACTTTAAAATTATAATTCTAGGTCTTTATAAGTTTTGAAACTCCCAGTGTACCATTGTAGAATGTAAACATCATAAAATAGGTACCTGAAGGCAAATCTTTAACCGTGATCAACCCTTTATTATAATCATTGATGCTTTTGACTATCGAACCTCTTCCATTATATATTTTAATACCTTTTATCAGATCTTTACTATTTAACTGAATATAATCCACGGCAGGATTAGGATATATTTTAACTGATTCTATTGCATCGATCTTCCTCGTAGAAGATGTGGCACCATTAAAGAAAAAATGGGCTTCATCATCTATAACAAAAGTGCTGTCTACCTGAACAGTAATTGTATAATACCCGGAAGTATCCTGTCCGTTGGGCCGGAAAAGAATTTTCAATAAGGTACTATCACCGGGTTTGATAACTAAAGTTTTAGTTAGGATTTTGTCCGTATAACATAAATTATTATCGCAAACCTGTGATTTACTCCATAGAGAACCTTTGAAGTAGGTTTTTTGTGTCCATCTTAGTGTTTTTGATTCATTCGTGATATTGACCGCATAATTTGAAATGTAATTTTCAAATTCGTCCGGATGAACCTTTTTTGACAAAGTATCTTCTTTTATTGTGAAAGTTTGGGCGTTGCTAAAATTAATTAAAAAAAATAGGGATAACAGAAAAGAAAAAAATCTCATTTTAAAAATTTAAACTAATTATTAATATTATTATTTCGCAAAGTTACTGAAACTTACTTAATTACAACATATATATTGAAGTTTAGATATTATTAACAATTAACTATTTAAATACAATAAAGTAAGGTGTATTATAGTGTCTGTGCAGAAAATGTGTTGACTACTTTTTTAATTTTTTGAAGATCTGAAATAAAATAATCATTTTCATGCATGTCATTATTGGAACTGATCTTAATATCTCTGTGAAGATGGACCATTTGACTTTTTATTAAAATTTTTGACGATGTATGGAATTCATTTGCCCCTGTAAATTCAGAAATAGGCATAATATTATTCTCATTGATGCCGCTGCCCGGCATCACTATGATCTTATGATTGGCAGTTTCGATCAATTGTTTAATTAAAAACCGACCATCAATAGCACTTGATTTCTGGCCGGATGTCAATACCCTTTCTATTCCACATTCTATTAAAATATCAAGCGCGTCCACTGCAGATGCTGTTACATCAAATGCCCTATTAAATGTAATTGGCAGGTCACCCGCCACTTCTTTGATGAGAAGTAATCTTTCTTTATCTATCTGAGCATTGTTATTCAGGATGCCTACTGCTATCCCTTCAATATTTTCTGATTTACAAAACTGGATATCAGAAAGCATTGTTTCAAATTCATAATCAGAATATATAAAATCTCCGGCTCTTGGTCTTATCAATACAAAAATAGGAATATGAAGCGCTGATCTTACAGTCCTTATCAATCCGGCACTTGGTGTCACTCCCCCCAATTCCAAATCAGCACAAAGTTCTATCCGGGATGCTCCGCCAAGCTGGGCATTTATTGCAGACTGTAAACTGTTTGCAGCTATTTCAATAACCATTTTCAAAGGATGTTTATAACAATAAAGTGAAAAATAAAAACGACTGGAGTTGCCTGAAAAGTACCAGAAATTTACTTAGAATATTCGTTTGATTCAATTAATCGGCTATTTACCTCATCCCAATCAATGACATTGTAGAAAGCAGCAATATAATCAGGACGTTTGTTCTGGTATTTTAAATAATATGCATGTTCCCACACATCAAGTCCTAACAATGGATATCCTTCCGCTCCTGAAACTTCTTTTCCCATAAGTGGATTATCCTGATTGGCAGTGCTATTGATGCTCAAACTGCCATCTTTGCTTATTACCAACCAGGCCCAACCAGAACCAAACCGTGTTGTAGCCGCTTTAGTAAATTCAGTTTTAAAATTGTCCAAAGAAGACCATTGTTTATTTATACTCTCCAGGATTTCGCCGGAAGGTTTTGTCCCATTGGGTGATAACAATTTCCAAAATAGACTATGATTGTAATGACCACCTCCATTATTCCTGATGGCAGCACTGGCGGTAGATATATTCTGCATTATTTCTCCCAGTGATTTATTTTCAAACTCAGTCCCTGCCACAGCAGCGTTTAAGTTGGTAACATACGCATTGTGGTGTTTAGAATGGTGGATCTCCATTGTTTCTGCATCTATATATGGTTGTAACCCATCATATTCATAACCTAATTCAGGAAGTGTAAAAGCCATAATATTTAAATTTAGATTAAAAAATTTGTTTAAAACTGAAACCGGCATTTTTA
>JAYUWT010000046.1:0-2330 GCA_043753405.1 Saprospiraceae bacterium
CTTTTACCATTCCGAACAGAGAAGTTAAGCCTTACTGCGCCGATGGTACTGCACTTCGTGTGTGGGAGAGTAGGTCGTTGCCGGATCAACATAATTAGCTCTATCAATGCAAATTGGTAGGGCTTTTTGTTTTTAAGATGTACGATAAAATAATTATTCTGTAGAGACAGGTCGCGACCTGTCTCTACAGAATAATTATTTTAAACCTCTTACCGTTTTCCAAAGACCTTATTGTTGCTGAGTTAAGACAGCTTGCAAGCTGTCTTAACTTTGTACAACCATCATGGCTGTACTATATACCTTTTGTTGTTTCTCATACTTATGATATGTCCCACAGTTTTTTTTGTTTTAAAGACTCCAGAGCTTAGAGTTTAGAGATTAGCCTAGAGTAAGGTGTTGTCTGTTCATCCAAACAAAAGTTTTTAAGAATCTTTAAATATGTATATATTGCCTTCAGTTCTTTCTTTGTGAGGAGTGCTATTCTCATAATGAATCCACTAAATTTCAAGATGTTTTTTAATGTTCGATTTATTTATGTACTGGAAAAGTGATAAACAATTCTATGGCTGGATGTATCAATTTTTGTAGGATAAAATGTTTGTCATCTGATATTGAACCGTTGTCACCAATATTTGGTCAAAGTTTTAGATGGATTCTCGCTTCCTTATCCATAATTGCATCGGTCTTTATACCAACCCCCACTCATGCACAGATTTTCTTTCAGGACAAGGCACCTTTTTCGGATTCTACTGAGGTAAGAGCAATATATCGTGCCGCCAAAGATATATGGAGTATTCAGGATTCAGCCGGTTTCATTTTTCATAGAATAGATATTTTGGAAACTCAAACAGATAAATTTTTATTACCTGACGGCAAGTCTGACGTGTATCAATGGAAAAATGGCACCTGGACCAACCTTTACAAGGGTGTTCATCATGGCTTCAACTACTATAGCAAGAAATTTGTCTGGAGGGATAGTTTATACTCATTTGGTGGGTACTGGTTTTGGAGAAACAACGGCATGATTATTAAATATTTGCCTGATCGCGGAGAATGGGAGTTACTTGAATTTTCTCAAGATTTTGAAGATGGTACTTCTTACCTTCATGGGGACAGTTTGATAGTTATAGAGGATGGGCTGCGTACAATTGTAAACCTGGGTAAACGAATTAGCGAGACAGGGACTATGGATCCGGTATTGTCTAATGTCAATCATGAAAATATTTATTTCTTTGAATGTAAAAATTATATCTTTTCGTTGTACAAAACCCGCATACTAATCAACAAGAGTACCGGACAGATTTACACCGCTAATTTTTTAATGCCATTTCCTCAACTCGTAAAAGGTGTTTTGTCATTACGAAACTTCATCCACATCACAGAAGATAATTTTACAGTGTATTTTAAAGATGGGACTACCGGAAAAATAGAATCTGTAGAAGAGGAGAAGCAGCATTTCACACCTATTAAGAAGAATCCATCGAGACTTTGGATATATTTTACGGGCTTAATGGCAATTGCATTTATGGCATATTATATTCAAAGAAAAAGGTCGAAAAGCAAATCAAAAGATAAAATGGGCCGGATATTAAATATAAAATTTGACCATCCGGCTATCTTGAAATTTCTCACCCTCCGCGGAAATACACTCTCTATGAATGAATTGGACGAAATCCTGGGTATTGACAATATACTGAACCCGGATACTCAAAAGTATCAACGCATGCACCTGCTCAATGATATCAATACAGAATTTGAACATAAAACAGAACGGAATCTTATTGTAAGGGTTAAGGATCCTGAAGATGGGAGGAGGTATATGTATCGGGTTGAGGGATAATTGGCATTACAATATCATCTTAGAACGAGATTATAATTATGATAGAACTCAGATGTATCACTTTTGAATTTCTCTGAAGTAAATAAATACCAATTTAGAATTGTCATCGGTATTAAAGTTTGAGAGTAACTCTAACCCTTGAGAAAACCCAACAGAGTTTTGCCTGATTTTCTGAATAGTTGCTATAGTAGTATTATTTTTATTCGAAGAATCTTTCACCTCCGTGGAAATTATTACGATTTCATCTGAAGTGATAGCTCCATTTAAGTATGTATTAACCTGCGACTGCGCTTTTACCTGCGCCACACGATTTGCAACTGAAAGACTAGAATATTTTTGTTTTTCAAGGGCTACCACAGAAACCATGTATTGGTGATCATAGTCATCAACTACCTTTACGCCATCAAATGGTGATGAAACATATAGCCGTTTGAGGAAATTAATCAGGCTTATCTTTTCAGAATTAATATCCTGGCAGGTTGCTTCAATA
>JAYUWT010000047.1:0-2330 GCA_043753405.1 Saprospiraceae bacterium
CCAAATATATCCGGATGGCTTTTTTCAGGCGATTTTAATACGGAGGACAGGACCTTACCTATTGATATAATTAAAGATTTTTTGGTAGATTCAAGGACAACTTCTATAGTAAAAGACAAAACGGATGGAAATACTTTCAATGGTTTTTCTAATGACAAGCCAGCTTCAATTAAAATCGATTATATTTTTACAAGGGCTAAAACCACGACAATTTCATTGCAGACCTCCCAGGTAAGACCGCAGAACAGATTTATATCTGACCATTATGCTGTAGAAGGTATTTTCCTTTATTGATGATGAAATGTCAGTCTTGATCCTGTCGCCTCGCATATCAAGCCGTTTTCATATACTTTAGTACCGTTCACCCATGTACCCTTTACGACACCTGGCAGAAGAGTACCTTCCAATGGAGACCAGCCGCATTTGTAATAAAGATTATCTTTTTGGACGTTTGTTGAATGGCTCAGGTCCAACCGGACAAAATCAGCATAATATCCTTCCCTGATATAACCTCTTTGTTCGATCTTAAAACATTGTGCAGGAGCATGGCACATCAACTCAATGACTTTTTCAAGAGAAATCTTGTTTTGTCCTACGAGTTTCATCATCATAAGCAGGCCATGTTGAATTAATGGAAGTCCGGATGGTGCTTTTAGATATTGTTCAGATTTTTCTTCAGAAGTATGAGGGGCATGATCAGTAGCAATGATGTCAAT
Organism: Saprospiraceae bacterium; assembly: GCA_043753405.1. GTDB lineage: Bacteria > Bacteroidota > Bacteroidia > Chitinophagales > Saprospiraceae > Parvibacillus. Next base: position 717 of record JAYUWT010000047.1, read on the forward strand.
TCTTCCGTCAAGTAAAGCCTGAAGGATGGCTTCCTGGTCATCTACTGTTTTGATAGCAGGGTTACACTTTATTTTATTTCCTAATGAAGCGTAATATGAATCATTAAAATAAAGATGATGTACACATGCTTCGGAAGTAATTCTTTTTTTATCCAAAGCAATAGTATTGTTAAAAAGCGCTGTTTCAATAGCAGTACTTATATGGAGAATGTGCAATCTGGTATTATATCTTCGCGCCATTGCAACAGCTTTGGAAGAGGATAAATAACATCCTTCAGCACTTCTGATCTGAGGATGCATAAATGGTTCGATTTTATCTCCGTAGGCTGCTTTATATTTTTCAAGATTGTCAAGGATCGTTTTTTCATCTTCACAATGTGTAGCTATCAGAGCAGGGGCATTTGAAAAGATATTTTCCAATGCTTTTTCATTATCTACCAGTAGATCGCCGGTACTACTCCCCATAAAGATCTTGATACCACATATTTTTGAATAGTCTGCTTCCAGAATTTGATCGAGGTTATCATTGGTTGCTCCCAGAAAAAAGGAATAATTCACAATACTTGTCTTGCTTCCAATCTCATATTTTTTCTCAAGCAATTCGATTGTAGTTGCCGGAGGATTGGTATTGGGCATTTCCATAAAAGAGGTTACTCCTCCGGCAGCAGCAGCCATGGATTCTGAACGGATATCTGCTTTATAAGTGAGTCCGGGTTCACGAAAATGCACCTGATCGTCTATGATGCCCGGCATCAAAAAGTCATGAGCGAAGTTAATTTCAGTTAAATTGTCAGAGGATTGAATCCCACCGATTTTTTCAAAACGCCCATTTACAACTTTCAGGTCACCTTCTGTGATTTTACCTTCATTAATAATCCTCGCATCTTTAATAATAAATGATCCCATTTTTTGAAATTATTGATACAAATGTAAGTTAATAAACACTGATGTAATGGAATAAAAAAAGCCATCCAAATGATTGGATGACCTATTATATTTAATAAAAAAAACAGTTCTACAGACCCATTCCATCGTACACGTCCATGACCGATTTTACAGCGACAGAAGATGCATCAAGCAAAGCTTTTTCGTCCGGGTTCAGATCAAGTTCTATGACTTTTTCAACACCATTTTTACCTAAAATAACCGGCACTCCCACATAAACACCATTGATACCGTACTGCCCTTCTACTTTGATGCAACAAGGGAAGATCCTTCTTTCATCTTTCAAAATAGCTGTAACCATTTGTGCAGCAGCGGCTCCCGGAGCGTACCATGCCGATGTACCCATCAGGTCTACCAACTCTCCGCCACCTTTTTTAGTCCGGGTTACGATTGCTTCCAGTTGCTCTGTGCCTATCATTTCAGTCACAGGTATTCCACCTACTGTTGTATATCTTGGTAGTGGTACCATCGTATCTCCGTGTCCACCCATGAGGATGGCCTGGATATCTTTGGGTGAAACCTGTAAAGCTTCAGCCAAAAATGCCCTGTATCTCGCCGTATCTAAAATTCCTGCCATGCCAATGACTCTGGAAGCAGGCAAGCCGGAGGTTTTATGTGCTGCATAAGTCATTACATCCAAAGGGTTAGAAACTACTATAATTATGGCAT
>JAYUWT010000048.1:0-2325 GCA_043753405.1 Saprospiraceae bacterium
TCTAGAATTGATCTAAATGGCTTTTTATTTGTACGTAGGTTAAATTTATTATTATTATGTTGTTTGGTTGATGGTGGGGGTGGTGTGCTTTTTCTCTCTCCTTTCTCTTGTACCATGTTGGAGAGTGTGTCGTTTACCCCATCTTCTCCCCACATCATTTCATCTACACGAAAGTGGTCTTTTTCTTTTCCTTCGTTTCTCTCGTTCAAGTGTGAGTTAACCATTTTCTCGTTTCGTTCTACCTGTTCTCCTTCTGTGGCCATCTGTTTGCCTGTAGATCTTTCAACACTCTCGTGCCTGGCATTTTCTTGCCCGGCATTTTTCATTCTTCTTTTCATCTCAGTTTCTTCTCTCACTGTTTGAGTGAAAGTGTCTGGGGGTTGTGGGTGGTTGTTTGTGTAACTCAGTGTACCACCCCACACAACGCCCCCCTAACAGAATTTCTTCTCTCTCTACCTTGAGATCCGAATGATACGGTTGTCTGATTTTTTCTACACACTTTCGCCGCATGTAAACCCCCACACACAAAACATCTTTTCGACCAGTAACACATACCACTGTGTACATGTCCACACTTCTCACACACCCCCTCACTCTGTATTCCCCCTTGTCTCGATTGTGAGGGTGAATGTGTGGGGGATTGTGAGTATGTCCGTGGGTGGTTTGTGTTTGGTGAGTGTGAGTGTGAATGTGTACGTGTGGGTACTACAGGTGAAATACTTCTACTCCTCCCAAAACTTTTACTTTCACTGTTGTCTACTACTGTTTGTGTGTGTAAAAAACTACACGGTCTACCTCTCTGGGCACGGGGGCATTTCCCATATCTAAAATGTCCCAGACACTCCCCTTCGGGGCAATTAAAATGTTTTAACTGTTCTGAAACTGGATATTTACTGGGTGTGGGGGTACGGGTTTTGTGTTGTGTGTTGTGTGTAACTGTGTGGCCTCTCCCTTCCCTCCCCCCTCTTTGAACAACAGATTGAGGGGGGGGCGGGGGTACACGCATCACCAACGCCACTTCTCTCTCGTTGTTTGTTGTTTGTAGTTGTGTTTTGTTCGAGTGTATTTTGTGTAATTCTTGTCGTACCGTCTCCGGGTTCAATTTTACCCATTCTTGGGGGGTCATCTGTTGCACTTTATCTGTAAAAACTCTGTATTCTGGGTATTTTTCAACCGCCGATAATATTTTCCAGACCCGGTAAAACTTTGGCATAGCCAAAGTTTCACCGGCATCCTGGGCAAGATGTTGTAGATGTTCTATTTCTTCTCTGTATTTGTCGATTCGTGAGATGTATGTGAAAATATCCTCACCCGCTTTGGGCTGTGCTGTAAAGTATTTTTCCAGACGTGTACCATATTCTTTATAATTTTCTGTGTGGAGAAAATCTCTCACATTTCTAAACAACAAATGTATATCCCATTTGTCAACCTCCCTGACCAAGTGGGTACAAAATAAATTTTTTTCCTCTCCTTCCACACACATGACTACCCACTCCCAAATTTCCTTTCTTATACCTAAGAGTTCCTTTGACTCAAACTCGTTTCTGTGTATGTTGAAAAACCTTTCGTCTTCGGTTTGTCTCAACCTGTCTATCTCCCACCCCCTCTTTCCCATTGCATTGGCCACCCCTTTTGAAACATGATTACGGGGAGGGGGGGGAGGGGGAGCCCTACCTCGTGTTTCGGTTTTTATTTCTGTTTTTGTTGTGTATCTATTTGTTTGAGGTGTGTAGAAGAAGTTTTCATTTCTCTCATGAAAAGGGTCTCTCTCATTATTGTTGTAATTGTTATTATTATTATTTCTTGATTGTTGTATTATTTTCAATCCCACATTCTCGGGGTCACTCATTTCAATCTCTCTCTGTACCTTTCCTCCGACCCGGAAAGTCCAGTCCCAATCATGGGACAAGAATTTTTCACACAAAGTTCGAAGGACTTCTTCGAACTTTGTAAAATCGGAGGTGTTTTGTAATAACACCACTTTTGGGAGCTTGAGGTCTTTTCGTGTAATAGTATTCATCATTTTTTAAAACTTTCGAAACTTCCGATATTAAGGATCTGGATTCGCTACCACGTTGATATTGGGTTTTGCCTTAATAAGTCGAAAGCCACGAATATGAGATTTAATAAGTTACCGTTAACGGTTACTTTAGCTGGGAGTGAGGTCAACCCGGGTAATTAACCCCGTGACCCTTACTCTGACTGCTAACCCTGAGTGACTACAGTCACTACAGGGCACCTGCCTTGCGTTATCGGTCGAAGGTAATTTGTAACTGATGATTTCCCATTATCATAGGACATTGATAGTGAAAATTTTGTGGCATT
>JAYUWT010000049.1:0-5745 GCA_043753405.1 Saprospiraceae bacterium
ATTCCATTTGCAAAATTACCAACATTGAAGCTAAGGTTATTAGAACCACCCTGGATCAATTGGTTATCGTGTAAAGTTTGAATCAGTCTTCCTGTATAATCCAATATTTTAATGCTGACGATACTTGGAGCAAGTGCATTGATCCTCAAGTTCATTACATCAGACATTGGGTTAGGGTATACACTTACATTTTCGAAGCTTTTGATTGTACTTACAGCACTAACAGCATTTTCGCCGATAAATAAGTTATCCAAAAAGCCGTTATTTCCATAGTCAGAAGTTGCTCTGATCTGGAAAACAACATCATCTACTCCGGCTATTTCGTCCAATGTTGTGGTATCGGATTTCCATTGATTCGCTTTAGGAGCGAAAAATCCTGCCTGGTTAGGACCGGTTTTAAAAGTTGCCTGTTGCTTGGTTTTGAAAAGTGTCCAACTGTCTCCACAATCCAGTGAATAGTAAAACTCCAATTTATCATTGTCAAATGTACCATCATTTCCTGTATATCCGACATAGGAATAATCAAAACTGTATATCGGATGAGCCGGCATATTCACTTTATTGTGTGTCATTGTCATCATCGCCGGTACAGTCTCACTTGGTAACCAGTCGTAGAATAACAGCATGATAGAATTGGAAGATTCAGCATAACCTCCGATCTCATTTGGTGCATTAATAGAGGTAGCAGTTACAGGGTAAATTTTATTGAAATTAACTGTACCTAGATAGAAATCTTCCGGCATAGCAAGTGTACCTTCAAAATCTCTGACGACAGGAGCAGGAACACCAAATTCACTCAGGTAATTAAAGCTATAGTCACTTGTGATGTTATTGATCGTATTGTCATCAATTGCGCCATTATTAAACGAAATTAATTCTACACTGATCACCGTTGATCCTGATGGAACAGTGACCTCACCAAAACTAAGTGTTTTTGTTTGATTGTAAGCAATTTCCTCGGTAAACTCCTGGATATATTCAACTCCATTGATAGAGTATGAAGCCGTAACCTGAGTAATTGCTTCCTGTGATGGATTGAGGTTTTTTATTCTGATCTGAGGTTCAGCTGTATAAGAGTCAGGACATAACGCATCGATAGAAGTAGATGCATTGGATATACTTGCATCACCTACCACTACACCCGTTGGATAAGCAACAGGAGCACTAAGGGCAGCATTTAAAACGGTAAGATCACCCGATTTCTGTAAAAAAGCTACTGCTTCTATCTGATTGTAGATAAAGAAATAATCTGCCATAGGCACGGTATATATAAATGTGATTGCTTCACCAATCCCAAGGGTATCAGGTAACACATCATCACCATTGATATCTGTAGCTGCTTTTCTGAAAACATGTTCATATGATTTTTCGCCATTGGTTCCCGGAGCAACAGGCCATGTTAGATCTTGCTCTAAAAGGTAAGTATGTAATTCGTAATCAGAATTAATAAAATTCGAATCAGAATTGTTAGTGACTGAAACGGAGATATTGATCGAATCCACTGTTTGATTATACTCGTGAGAAACTGAAATATCCAGTTGCGCTTCAGTTGCGGCAGCAGCATCAAAAACAGACTGCTTATAACCTACCGGAGCTCCATAATAAGCGGTTGTCCAATTTCCACCGTTATAAGTTCCGTTACCCATATACCCATCGATAAAGGCAGAAGGAACTCCACCCAATCCATCGGCACCATATAATGCTTCAGTTTGATCCACATATACTTCCCATCTTGCTTCAACTTCCGCTTTATTAGTTTCGAACATAGGGTCAAAACCAGGAAACCAAACCTGATACTTAACTGCAATCACTTTATCCAAATTTGCATTCAGCAAAGTGTTGTAAAGTGGATTTTGCGCAGCACAAGGCGGGCAGGAAGCATTTGTAAATTCTTCCGCTAAAGCAAATTTTTTGTTTGCTCTTTCAGCCGGATTAGCTTTTGATTTAATAGTCTGAACCAAATAAGAATATGCCGAAGCAGAAACATCACTTGCTTTAGTGACCGGGCATTTATCGGCATTTCTGTTGACTGTTGAAATTGATTTTTGAGCATGTAAACAAAAACTCAAAGAAATAAATAAAGTTAATAATGTAAAGTACTTACCATTCATAGTTTTGAAATTAAAAATTTTTTGTTTTAAAAAATAAGCTGCAAAGATAAATTAAGGTTTGAATAAAAAAAATAATTATCAGAATACTGCAATATTTTACAACTTTAAATTAAACCACTTTTATATTTGCCAAATAATATTCCGATAATGTTGCATTATTCAATAATCCGGGCAAGAGATTAAATTTCAGAAAGGATCAACTTTATTTTAATTAATTCATTTTGTCTAAACCCGCATTAAGCTTTCATTTTGACAATTTACTTACAAACTTTAGATTTAAAAATTTGGTCTGAGCGGCATAATTTTTTATATTAAATTTAATTTTCACAGTTAGATTAGAAATTTTTAGGATCTAAATGTGAGGTGAAAAAGGCAAATAATTTAACGAACTGTTTAGAAAAATTTAACACTTGAATCATTAACACATGAATCATTAATACTTGAAAAATAAACTGACATAGTTTCTTATTGTGGACACTGACAGCACATTGAGTCCCTTGGTAAAAGAATATCCGGAGGCGAAGGAGTTTATATCACTTTTATAGCAATGCCGGTTCCACAGAATCTTTGTATTTAATAACAAAAGGGACCAATACTTTCACATTGGCCCCTTTATTAAATCACTAAATCGTATCCTACTTTATAGTATCGTGGTGTTTACGCTCATAAGCTGCTTTTTCAGCGGAATACTCGCGTCCCATCCTTTTGAACAACCTTGTTTTAAATTTCTCGATCAATACCAGCATGCTTGGCACCATGATCAATGTGAGGAAAGTACCAAATAGTAATCCAAATATCATCGTCCAGCTCAACGGCCCCCAAAAGGCAACATTGTCACCACCAAAAAATATCTTTGGATCACCGGTTGTAAATAGTGACACAAAATTGAGATTTAATCCTACAGCAAGGGGAATTAGTCCAAGTATTGCTGCCACTGCAGTCAGAATGACCGGTGTCATCCTTGTCCTTGCCGCTTCTGCTGCTGCAGCCCTAAGTTCCATACCCTGGCTCAGGAGCAGATCTGTAAATTCGACCAGTAATATTCCATTCCGAACGATGACCCCTGCTAGTGCAAATATCCCAACTCCTGTCATAACTATGGATATATTCATATTAAATATGGAGAATCCAAGGAGAACCCCTGTAAGACTAAAGAGAATCTCAATGAGTATAATGAAAGGTTTCGAAGTAGAATTAAACTGGACCACGAGGATGAGGAACATCATACCAAATGCGATCATAAATGCTGTTCCCAGGAATCCCATGGTCTCTGCCTGGTCTTCCTGCTCACCGGTCATTTTGATGACAATGGATTCAGGATGTTCAAATTTGTTGATATGAGACTGGATCTTTGCCACCACCTCATTCGCATTGTAGCCGGTAAGGACGTTGGATGAAAGGGAGATAACACGTTTTTTATTGATCCTTTTGATTCCCGCATAAGTATTTGAATATTGGACACTTGCCACAGATGATAAAGGAACCTGACGTATCTGACCATTCATATTCATATCCCGGTAAGTCAATGGAATATTAAGAATATTGCTGATATTACTTCTCTGATCTTCTTTGATCCTGAGTTGAACTTTATATTCATCTTTGTCATCCCGAAATTTTGAAATTTCTTTTCCAAATATAGATGTACGAAGTTCACCACCTATCTGGGCAGTAGAAATTCCTTCCTGGTTGGCCCTTCTTCTGTCTATGTTAACCACGATCTCCGGTTTATTAGACTGAAAATCAGACCGCAATTCTTCAACACCGCCGACTTGTTTATCTTCAATATAAGCTTTCAGTTTTGAGGCATTATCAATTAATTCTTCAAAATTCTCTCCGGCCACTTCGATATTGATCGCCTTGCCTGTAGGAGGGCCCGACGCTTCCTGGTCTACAACGATCTCTGCTCCCGGAATACCTTTGACAGCTTCCCTTATTTTATCCAGATAATCTACTGTTGATTTACCATCTCTCTGTGCAAATTCGACAAAAGCGACTGTTACTTTTCCAAGGTGCGGCATGGCCTGTGTTTGACTATCTTCTTCAGTTCCGGCACCAATAGCCACATTGGAGATCACTGATTTAACCAGGGGATTTTTCTGGCCTATGACTTTATAAATTCGATTTTCCAATATCCTCGTAATAGAATCTGTAACTACCTGATGTGTTCCTATCGGTAATCTTAAATATGTAATTACATAATTTGGATCTGATTTTGGGAAAAATTCAACCTTAGGTGCCCTTATAGCTGTAAATACAACCGACAAGATCAATAAAAGAATCATACCAAAAAACACATACAAAGGTCTCCATCCTTTCAATGCTTTAGTAACCGTCCTGTGATAACTATTTTGGATAGCAGGCCATGTCCTGGTCTGGAATTTTTCTATCATCCAGGAGAATATGAATTTATTCAATAGGTAAAAAATAAATAACGTTATCATGAAATTACCCAATCCTGCATTGATCAGATAGCTCAATAGTATGATCACGCCAAAACCAATACAGGTAACTATGAATCCACGGTTGACTGCCCTTACTTCAGCTATACTTTGGTGGGGCTTCATGAAGTCGACTGCAAAGACAGGATTAATAATATATGCTACGAATAGTGAGGCGAGCAACATGATGATCAGTGTAAATGGCAGGTAATACATGAAGTCTCCCATGATGCCCGGCCAGAATAGTAATGGTATAAAGGGCGTTAATGTAACCAAAGTACCAGTCAACACCGGCATAAAGACCTCACCGGCCGCCATCCTCGCCGCTTTGAATATACTCATCTTTCCATTGGCGAATATCCGGTGCGTATTTTCGATCACGACGACGGCATCATCCACTACAATTCCTAATCCGAGTAAGAATGAGAATAATACGATCATATTCATCGTATATCCGAATGATTGAAGTACCAGGAACGTGATAAATGCTGAAATGGGCACACTTAATCCTACGAAAAGTGCATTGGATGTTCCCATGAAAAACATCAGAATAAATGTTACAAAAAGGAATCCAAGGATTATCGTATTTACAAGGTCATCAAGTGTGGTTTCAGTTTGGATGGATTGGTCCTGTGTGATGGTTATTGTAAGGTTTTTTGGTAAAACCCTGTCTTCCATATCTTCCAGCTCATGTTTGATTTTTTCTGATGCTGAGATCAGGTTTTCACCACTTCTCTTAATAATGTTTAGTGTAATTACATTTTTGTGGTCAAGTCTCGCATATGATTCCTGTTCTTTGGTCGTGTCAATGATAGAAGCAATATCCCTGAGATAAACTGTTCCGCCATTGCTGGTTCGGATGATCAGATCATTCATTAAAAGTGGATTTCTGTATTCCCCTTTTACACTGACCGCCCATTTTGTGCCATCGAGATTCAATTCACCACCAGAGATGGTCATGTTCTCAAATTTAATGGCATTTTCGATGTCACCAAAACTTGCACCTGCTGCGGCCATTTTATACATATCCACATTGACCTGGATCTCACGTTCCAAGGCCCCTACAATTTCAATTCTATTGATCTCTTTGATAGATTCAAGCCTGTCTTTTACATCTTCAGCATACTCTTTGAGTTGTAACAGGTCAAGGTCCCCGGATAAGTTGACATTCATGATCGGAAGATCAGAAAGATTAA
>JAYUWT010000050.1:0-2323 GCA_043753405.1 Saprospiraceae bacterium
AGGATACTTTTTTTAATATTACTTGTCTTTGTGTTTGTTGTAGCTTATCAAAGATATAGGAAAATATACAGAAACATCAAATTAGGCAGGGCTGTCGAAAATCGCGAAAATAAAGATGGTTTTAGAAACATGATCCTCATCGCATTTGGCCAGCAGAAAATGTTTAAACGTCCCATCCCCGCTCTTTTGCATTTATTTATTTATGTTGCTTTTGTAATAACACAGTTTGACCTGTTGGAACAACTAATAGATGGCTTATCCGGTAGTCATAGGATTCTCTCCGATAAGCTTGGATGGTTTTATCCATTCATGATCAGTTTTATAGAAGTTTTATCAGTATTGGCATTTGTGGCGACAGTCATATTTTTAGCAAGGAGAAATCTCCTGAGATTGCCCAGGCTTAACAACCGGGAAATTTCAGGCTGGGCGAGAAGAGATGCCAACCAGATCCTGTTGGGTGAGATCCTGCTTATCATAGGAATATTTTGTTTGAATGGGGCTGATAAAGCTCTTGAAATGAATTATCCAGGTACATATCAGGCTTCCGGATTTTTTGCTGTGACTAGCTGGCTTGGGCCTATGGTATTCGGACAATTTTCAGAAGGATGGCTAAATGTAATTAGTGCTTTCGGATGGTGGTTACATATGCTGGTTGTTTTGGGTTTTATCTTATACCTGCCTAAATCCAAACATCTGCATATCCTCCTTGCTTTTCCAAATACTTACCTTACGAGTTCTAAGCCAAGAGGTGAAATGCCAAATATACCTACTATTGGCGCCGAAGTAAAAAATATGCTGGGAATTCCAATTCCTGAAAATCAAATAGCAAAAGAATCAAATGCAGATTTCGGCTCACACGATGTTTTTCAGTTGACCACTAAAAATTTACTCGAAGCATATACTTGCACAGAATGTGGCAGGTGTACCAGTGTATGCCCTGCACATATCACCGGCAAAAAATTATCCCCCCGCAAGATCATGATGGATGTAAGGGACAGGATGGAGGAAGTTGGCATGAAGCTGGATGATGTCGGATTTAGATCGCATGAAGGTGAAATAGATAACAGCTTTGGATTCAACGACGGCAGGGATTTGTTTTCCTATATCGAAAAAGAAGAGATTAGGGCTTGCACTACTTGTAATGCCTGTGTAGAATCCTGTCCCGTGATGATAGATCCTTTGGATATTATTCTTCAACTACGTAGATATGAAGTCCTGACTCAAAGTTCGGGTCCACCGGATTGGGTGCCTATGTATACAGCCCTGGAAAATAATGGATCACCATGGCAGATGAGCGTCGATAGGGATGCCTGGTCCAAAGAAATAAATTAATAGAACTAAATTAAAATAGAATGACCATACCCACACTTGCTGAAATGGTGGCAGAAGGTAAATCCCCGGAAATATTATTTTGGGTTGGATGCGCAGGAAGTTATGATGCGAGAGCACAAAGGGTTTCTAAAGCATTTGCAAAGATCCTCACGAAGCTTGAGATCAACTTTGCCATATTGGGCCAGGAAGAAGTGTGCACCGGAGATCCGGCAAGAAGAGCAGGTAATGAGTTTATATTTCAGATGCTCGCCAATCAGAATATTCAGACATTAAATGGATATGGCGTCAAAAAGATAGTCGCTACCTGTCCCCACTGTTTTAATACCCTCAAAAATGAATATCCAATCCTGGGAGGGCATTACGATGTTATTCATCATACTCAATATCTAGACGAACTGATCAAGGGAGGAAAATTAAAGATCCAGGGAGGTGCTTTTAATGGCAGAAAAATAACCTACCATGATTCTTGTTATATGGGAAGGGTCAATGGTGAATATGAGGCACCAAGGGCACTGATCGAAGCACTTGATGCTGATCTGGTAGAAATGAAAAGAAGCAGGAAAAACGGATTATGTTGTGGAGCAGGTGGTGCTCAGATGTTTAAGGAGGATGAACCGGGATCAAAAAGGATCAGCACAGAGCGAGCAGAAGAAATAATAGCTACTGATACTCAGATCGTTACTTTGAATTGCCCATTCTGCAATACCATGATACATGATGGTTTGAAATCAAAGGAAAAACAGGATGATGTCATGGTTTATGATATTTCGGAAATGATCCTGCAGGGAATGGTAAATGGATGACGGAAATAGTTTAAAAGTATATTGTTAGAATTTGGTGAGACTTTCTAACTAAGTTATATCGAAAAATGAACCGTACCCCTTTAGGGGTGAAATGTTTGTAATAAATATAAATGTATCCAACTTGCCCCTTCAGGGGCTACCTGTCTAATTTAATATCAAAAGAGTTGAATATCACGTTCTTAGCTTCA
>JAYUWT010000051.1:0-2322 GCA_043753405.1 Saprospiraceae bacterium
GTAGGGACAGGTCGCGACCTGTCCCTACAGTTTATTATTTTTTAACCAGATATCGTTAATTATAACTCCCTCTCTCCATTATTTCACTTTTCATTGATCTTTTGATCCAAGAGAACATTAAATAAAGATCTGAATTCATCAACCTTCGAACGGTCGATCTCCGATATTAAAAGGCCGTGAATACCAATATGCTCATCTATAACTTCCCCCATCGGGTTAATTACGGAAGAGTATCCGGTATGATCTTTGCCCGTTCCATCGACTCCAACCCTGTTTACACCAACCACGAAAGCCTGGTTTTCGATGGATCTGGCTTTCAGTAGTGTTGTCCAATGCGCAATTCTTGGAGCAGGCCAGTTGGCCATAAATACTAATAGATCGACTTCTTCTTTATTATAACACCAGGTAGGGAAACGGAGGTCATAACAGATCAATGGTTTGATCTTCCATCCATTTAATTCAAAAGTTAATACCTCATTTCCTTTGGTATAAACCTTCTCCTCCCCTGCCATCGTAAATAAATTATGTTTGTTATACCTTGCAATTATCTTTCCATAACTGGCGACAAGGCAACGGTTGTAATATTTACCATCCTCGACAATGGCCACTGAACCCAGAATAGTTGTTTCCAATTCACGGGAGGCAGAGCACATCCAGCTTACAGTTGGTCCATCCTCGCTTTCAGCAATGCGCGAAGGTTCCATGCTGAAACCTGTATTGAACATTTCCGGAAGGACGATTAAATCCACATCATGAGCTGAGGTAAGATATTCATCTATTTTTTCAAGATTAGCAGATGTATTTTCCCACACAATGTCCATCTGGACAATACCGACTTTTAAATTTTGCATAATATTTCAAATGCTTTTTCTAATGTTTCTTCTTTTTTTGCAAAACAGATTCTTGCAATTTTTGGATCATACCCGTTCGAATAAAATGGAGAGCAAGGGATGGTGGCAATGCCCTTTTCCACCACTAGTTTCTTCGTAAATTCTATAGATGGCAAATCCGATATTTTGCTATAATCAAGCATAATAAAATAAGTCCCTTCACAATCCAGAACTTCCCAATTGCTATGCTTTAGCCCATTGATTACAATATCCCGTTTGACCTGATAATCATTTTTCAAAGCATTGGCATCGAAATATTTTTCCATATAAGAAGCCACTCCAATTTGCATAGCTGTATTGGTACAGAATACGGAAAACTGATTGATCTTCCGCATCATATCGGTCACAGCGGCAGAAGCGGTGCAGTAACCCATCCTCCAACCTGTCACATGGAGAGACTTTCCAAAACTTGATACCACAATGCATTTATCCTTTATTGCCGGTCTTCCCAATACAGACAGATGACCTGTTTCGGTAAAGTTGATAAATTCATACACTTCATCTGACAGGATAAAACATTCGCTATCGGATACTAGATCCTCAAGTGCATCCAGATCTTCCTTGCTCCATACTTTTGCAGTCGGATTGTGCGGATTATTGATGACGATCATCTTGGTTTTTAAGGAAAATACCTTTCTTACCTCATTCCAATCAATACCAAATTGTGGGGCTTCAAGCTGGATTGGGACTACCTTTCCGCCTACAATCTCAATGGCGGGAGCATAACATTCATATGCAGGTTCAAAGATGATGACCTCGTCACCGGGATCTATCAGTGCCTGCATAGCCACATATATCGCACATGAAGCACCGGGATATACGGTCAACTGTTCATCACCTTTAACCTCCCGTCCATATTTCTCAAAAATCAATTGCTCGATCTGCTTGTGCAATTGCATCGTTCCTATAGGCCTTGAATACTGATTAAAACCGTCCTTCATCGCCTTATTCACACATTCAATAAGCCGGGGATCAGTATCAAAATCCGGAAAGCCCTGAGCCAGATTCAATGCACCATGCTGCAATGACAAACCTGTCATAGTGCTAAAGATGGATGGTCCGTATTTACTCAACTTATCGATCATGTACAAATGTAGGAATTTTTGTGTTAGTTGAAAGTTGAGAATTGAAAGGGGAGAGCAGGTTTTCAATAAATCTATTTGCCCTTTCTAATTAAGTTAACAAGAAGAAGTTAGAAATAAGAAAGACAGCACTCGCGGGATAGTTTCATTCAAAATTCAAAATTCAAAATTCAACATTTTATCTGGCTGATGGCTTGATTAGTTGAAAGTTGATATTTGAAAGTTGAAAGTGAGTGCGAAGATTAAACTTCTATATAACTAAAAGCAACAATTTGAAAATCAATATATTAAAATACAATTTTAGTATAGATGAAATGTTTCATCTGTGTGGAGTGGCCTTGTAAAATTTA
>JAYUWT010000052.1:0-2319 GCA_043753405.1 Saprospiraceae bacterium
CAGCAGGATGGCTTGAACAACTCTCCAATATCCGAATAATTAATAAATATGCGTTTCCAATTTATCATCGAATACCTTTCTCATTTAGTTTTGATGATACCAGGGGTTCGTTAGGGGGAACTGTGTTATTTGAAGAGGGCCATGAGCAAAGCCATAACGATAGATTCTTTATAGAGGATGCTGAAAAAGAATTTGATTTCCATCCTTCAGTTTTGGTTTGTGATATTGAAGGCTCTGAAATAACATTATTGCATAAGGAGGCTAGTCTCCCGGAGTATTTAAGAATGATTATTATTGAATTACATCCCGGCATCTACTCAGCCCACAAAGCATTAATGATCATTGAAAGAATTAAGCAACTGGGCTTTAGGCTTGAATCTGCACTTCATTCAGTTTATTTGTTTGAGCGAAATTCAAGTAGTGTAGCGAATGGTTAAGTTAGGCTTTGTCGTGGGTCACCCAACACAGTTTGAAGCACCATTCTTTCGATTTGTGACCAATTTAAACCAAAGGAAAAACCTTTCAGTTTATTATTATAACTATCAAAATGGGTTGATAACGGATAGAGAATTGGGCAAGGACAGTCAGCGATCATGGGGAATTGATCTGATTTCCGGTTATTCCTGGACAAGCATCATTAAGCAACCTTTAGCGGAAGCATTGAAAGTGCTTAGGGAGAATCAGTATGTAATAGTGAACGGTTACACAACGGCCCTTTCAGTCTTTATAATTTTATTATCTCCATGGTTTGGTAGAAAGGTTGGTCTCAGATTAGATACGGTTCCCTGGAACAATAGAGGATTTGTTAAGCGTTTTTTGAAAGGTGTTTGGATTAACCTCCTGGCTATTTTTGTAGATGTGTTTTGGGGGACAAGTAGCCAAACGAAGCGATTCCTTTTAGGAAACGGAATAGCTCCAAAAAGAATTAAGAGATTCTCTTATATCATAGATAACGAATGGTTTGAAGAAGGATCAATAATCTCACTGCAGGAAAAGGAAAGAATAAAGAGGGAACTAGGGATTTCCCCAGGACATAGAGTTATTCTTGCCATCGTAAAACTTGTGAAACGGGAGTCCCCGGAGGATATCATAAGAGCATTTGGATTAACAGGCATACAAGACATTTCGTTAATCATTGTAGGTGATGGAGAGTTAAGGATGGAGCTGGAGAAGAATGCTAAGATATGGGCAGAAGAGAAAGAAGTACTCTTTACTGGATATATACCTTATCCTGTGCTGCCAAGGTACTATGGGATATCTGACGTATATGTGCATACCTCAGAAAATGAACCGTGGGGCGTTTCGGTTCAGGAGGCGATTGCTTGTGGATTGCCGGTGATTGCTTCAAATTTCGTAGGATCAGCGTATGATTTGATCCGTGAAGGGAATAATGGTATGATATACCAACATGCAGATATTGAAAATTTATCTCAATGTATTTCAAGTGTGCTGGGTTATAACATGCAGGACGTAAGGAAGGTCAATCAAGATATTCTTAAAGAATGGAATTACCAGGTATTGTGGGATGAAATTGAGAGGCATATAGATTCCAGAGAGACATGAATATCGTTTGTTATTTCAGGCCTGTAGGTCAATGCTGATTTTGTGAAAATAATTGTTTCCGGTTCATATAGACATTGGAATGCACTGGAGCGGCACTACATCGATTATCTGCGGCCATTAGCCGGAGAGATTAATTTGTATCCATGGCCAGACATTGTAAGTGATTATTTCAGGTATAATCTGCAAAGGAAAGTCCAGTATAGGTTCAAATTAGGGGTTTCCCAAAAGATACTGGAATTTAATGACCGTTTTTATAGACATATTAAGAAGGAGAAGCCCGACCTGGTATGGATATTTAAGGGTGTAGATCTATTACCAGACACCCTACGGCGGATAAGGGAATTAGGTGTGTTGTTGGTAAATTATAATCCAGATCATCCATTCATCAGGACATTTCGGAGTGGTGGAGGAAAAGAGATAGAGGAATCTATACCGCTATACGACCTTATATTCTGTTATTCGAGGGATTTGATGAATGAAATACAAATGCGGCATAGTGACAATATCCGTCTTCATTATTTACCATTTGGTTATGACATTGCGGAATCTACTCAGCGCAAAGCAGATGACATTAATTTAAGAGAATCTGAAGAAAAAAGATTATGTTTTATTGGTAATCCTGACAATGAATTGAGGTATGAGATTTTAGCTTTGCTTATAAAACAAAAATTCCCAATAGATATTTATGGGCTTGGCTGGGATAAGCATTTCAAGGCTCATCAAGTAAATGCCAGGATATTTCCTGGGGTGTATGGA
>JAYUWT010000053.1:0-2316 GCA_043753405.1 Saprospiraceae bacterium
CCAAGGCTAAAATGGAAGTGGGAGCAAAAGCAGTACTTAGAGACATTAATTCAGATTTAAACTATTCACTGTATAATTTTGATCAATCAAAATATATTGCTGATCCTTCCAGAACCAGTATTTATAACTATAATCAGGATGTAGCAGCAGGATATGCGTCTTTTACTTTGGGTTTATCCAAGACTATAAGCATGATTACCGGAGCAAGATGGGAATATACTCAAATCAATGGGGCTTACGAAACCGGCAATACCAGTCCCTATGAAAACAGTTATTCAAATCTGCTGCCAAATCTTTCAATATCAAAACAACTCCCAAAATTCAGAACCGTGAAGCTTGGATATTCCAAGAGAATACAAAGACCAAGTCTTTTCTATATTAATCCTTTTCAGGATGCTCAGGATTTTAGAAATATCACTCAGGGTAATCCAAATCTGAAGCCTGAACTGACTGATCAATTGGAATTAGTGTTGACCACTTTCCTCAAAGGTTCTATGGTCAATCTTTCATTCTATGGAAAGCACACTGGCGAAATCATCGAACAGTTTACTACTGTAAATCCGGAAGGAATTTCTCTAACCACTTTTCAAAATGCGGGGGATAATTATTCTTACGGAGTAAATGCTTTTAGTTCGGTGAATATCACTAAACAATGGACCGTACGAGGAAATGTAAATGTTGGCTCTTACAACACTAAGTCCAACTTGACAGAGCAAAATTTCAGTGCCGGAGTTCAGTATTCAGCCTTTATGATGTCTTCATTTGATTTTAAAACGAAAGGATTAAAAGCAGATCTGTTTGGAATATTCAATTCTCCCCGAAGATCATTGCAGGGTACTAATCCATCCTTCTCTATGTATTCCATTGGCTTGAGAAAAGATATACTCAAGAAAAAAGGTACTATCGGTTTTAATACGGTGACCCCATTTACAAAATACCGAAATTTCGAATCCAATATAAAAGGAGACAATTTTGTTTCTACTTCTTCTTTTCAAATTCCATTCTCTTCATTTGGTATTAATTTTAGTTATCAATGGGGTAAGATGAATTTTAATGCTCAGCCAAAGAAAAGAGGTGTGAAGAATGATGATCTTAAAGATGGTGGTGGAGACATGGGCGGAGGACAGCAGCAAGGTGGAGCACGGAATTAATACCTACCTCTTTTTTTGATCACAAATGAACACTAGTGCGCACATAGGAATTGGCGTTTGTTCAAAAACTTGAATTTCAGAGACAGTAACTATCCTGTGATTATTATCATAAATTAAAGTTTCAAAGATTATATTTATCTTGATTCATTTCTATGAAATCGTCAAGGTTATATTTATTTGTACTTCCAATTTTTTTTTATATGATTGAGGGTATTAACGCTCAGCCATTGCGAATAATGACTTTTAATATTCGGTATGATAATCCCAAAGACAGCCTGAATAGTTGGCAATATCGAAAAGATTTTACGGCATCTTACTTGTCTTTCTACGACTTGGATATTTGTGGAATGCAGGAGGCATTAGTGCATCAGTGCAATTATCTGGATAGTGTATTGGAAGATTATTCCTATCTCGGTGTAGGTAGGGATGATGGCAAAGACAAAGGCGAGTACAGTCCTATTTTCTACAATCATTCCAGATTAAAGCCACTTGAATCAGGCACATTTTGGCTGAGTGAAACGCCAACTGTTCCTGGTAAAGCTTGGGATGCAAATCTTCCACGCATAGTCACCTGGGCAAAATTTAAATATAAAGGCAAGGCCAGGACATTTTATGTGTTCAATACTCATTTTGATCATCAAGGGGTAGTAGCGAGACGAGAAAGCGCCAGACTTTTATTGAGTAAAGTAAAAGAGATTGCTGGTAATAAAGAAGCCTTAATCACCGGAGATTTTAATGCCACTCCAAGTGAAGAACCAATTCAAATAATCACCGATAGTAAAAATCCGCTCCATCTGTTTGATACTGAAAAGTATTCCAATTCAAAACATTTTGGTGCATATAGTTCCTTTAACGGATTTCAGAGCACAGAGCAGACAGGCCGACATATTGACTATATTTTTTTGAATAAAGAGTCTATAAAAGTGATCAGGCATGGTACATTATCGCACACCATGGCTGGCAAGTATGCGTCAGATCATCATCCTGTCATTTCTATATTAAGATTCTAAAATTTGAGGATCGAAATTCAAAACCAGAATAATTCTTATTTTCGCAAAGGCAGATGGAAGGCTATTATATTTCTACTGACAAGAATAAATTGGATATTGATTTTATTCATCATTATCTATCAAGCATTGCATATTGGGCACAGGGCAGGAGTAAA
>JAYUWT010000054.1:0-2316 GCA_043753405.1 Saprospiraceae bacterium
GGTGAAAAAATTATATTGACTATAAAAGATACAAGTGGTAAAGAGCGAGAGGTGATCATAAGACCACAAGCATCTATCACGGATGACTTATATGATGAATGGGTAGAAAATAGAAAAAAACTGGTAGATAAATATTCCAATGGAAAACTAGGATACATCCATATCCGCAGTATGGACTTTGCAAGCTTTGAAGTAGTAGAGAGAGAGTTTACTGCTGCAGGCTATGGAAAGAAAGGACTTATAATAGATGTGAGATATAATGGTGGAGGCAGTACTACAGATTACCTGATGACTATACTTAATTATAAACAGCACGCGTACACTATACCCAGAGGTGCCGCTGCAGATCTTGAAAAAGAAAAGAAAAACTTCAGAGGGTATTACCCTATAGGTGAAAGACTTGTATTTGCAGCCTGGACTAAACCATCCATTGCTTTATGTAATGAAGGTAGCTATAGCAATGCAGAGATATTTAGTCATGCTTATAAGGGTCTCGGCATAGGCAAAGTAGTAGGGGTACCCACTAACGGATCAGTAATCAGCACAGGAGGGCAGGGACTGATGGATGGTTCATTTGTAAGGTTACCATTCAGAGGATGGTTTAATAAAGTAAATGATAAAAATCAAGAGCTGGGAGCTGCCATACCCGATATCATTATACAAAACAGTCCTGATTGGATATCAAAAAACACGGATGATCAGTTAAAAGGTGCTGTAGATGAATTACTAAAGACTGTTGATAGAGAATAAAGTTGAAAGAATGGAGTCAGAATAAAATCGAAGTCAACTATGGATTAAGCGCTTTTGATACCCATCAAAAACAATCGCTGGGTCCCAGTCCAAAAGGAATTAATTCACATGTGACTACATCCATACTAGCTTTAAATTCTAAACTTATTGTTCCACGGAAAAATTCCCCTGCCGGAAAAGCACCGGACACTTTAATAAAAAATGTTTCTGGTTTATTGGTTGCCAGATTTTTTATTAAATCATCTTTGAATCCTAATGCAATTTTGGTGTCAATAAATTTATTTAATGCAAAGACTGTGGCGGAGTTCACAAACTTCCCGGAATCATCAAATTTAAGTAACGTACTATTAGTCTTTTCTAAAATAAATTTGACATTCCTGATCAAGGTGGCAGTGTTGTTTGGCAGCAAGTTTATTTTTAAATTTATTGTTTCGATTTCAAGCTTTTCTATACTCCCTGAATTATCTTTGGTATTTATATTTTTACTTATGGCGTTAATAATTTCCGCTGTACTGATAGCAAATTGCTCATCAAATGTTCCTCCTTTATTTATTGACTTTGAATCATTGAGGTTAGCATTGATGTGGCGTCTGAATGTCACATGATTGCATCCGGAGAATATAATTAAATTAACCAATAGAAGCACAAATGAATATTTCATATCGTTTTAAATAAAATGATTAAAATTTAAATCCCAAAGCAAAAGATCCGATCATGGGCTGATAGCCGGTGAACTGCAATTGTAATTGTAATACACCGAAGTGCAATCCTGCTCCAATACCGATATATATAGGATTATCACTTGTAAGATCAATGTCAATCTGTTCAAAGGATTCTCCATTGTAATGATTATAATTGCCTTCCAACTTGCCGGCCTGATATCCAGCCTGAGCGAAATAGGAAAAATGTTTACTCTGACTTCCAACGGTAAGTCCTCCACTGTATGTATTGAGCTGTAGATATGTCCCGGCTTTTACCTGTTGATACATACCACCAATGGACAATTTCCAAGGACTGTTTTTCATAAAATATCTTCCTATATCATGCCTCAGCCCAAATCCCAACAGATTGATTTTACCGACATCATCTTTGGTATCATATGCAAAAAAACGACCTGTCAACTCAGTACCTGCATATGTTAAAGTCAACTGTGGAACCGCTAGTGATAAGACTTGCACCCCCATGCCAGCAGGGAAATTAAAAGCAGTACCATTAATACCAGATACGGTATGGGTAGTTCTGGGTCCAAACAGGGTAGGAACCAATGCGGTTTGTTTCGGTTCAAATTCTCTGGTCGTCTCCGCATTGAAATATTTTAATTTATTTCCTTGAATAAAGGATGCCGTACCTACCAGATGAAAATAGACATGAAAGGAACTGTCTATGGCAGGATGCTGTACTTGTCCTACATTAAAAGCACCAGTCAATACCGTAGCCACCGGCTGTAAGAATCCGTTTTTATTATCTCCTGTATATCCACCAATATAACTATCTATCTGAGCAAAGGAATGACCTATAGTAAGCCAGAATACCATCACTTTAACGATGTTACGAATCATGTCTTTT
>JAYUWT010000055.1:0-2314 GCA_043753405.1 Saprospiraceae bacterium
TGGTATTGCATATGTTGCGTGATCAGGTGGGAGATGAAGCATTTTTTGCTTCGCTCCGTTTATATCTGCAGCGGCATGCTTATTCATCTGTCGAGGCCGACGATCTCCGCCAGGCATTTGAGGAGATTACTGGTATAGATTTGAAATGGTTTTTTGATCAATGGTTTTTTGAAAAAGGACATCCGGTATTGGATATCAAACAACGATATGACGAAACAGCTAATCAACTGGTTGTCGACATCACACAAGTTCAGGACGAACAGGGTTTCCATTCCAACTTTCGTCTTCCTGTTGAGATTGCAACATATGACGTGAATGGTAGAGAAACGCTGAACAAATTCTGGCTGAATCAAAAAACACAATCCTATACGATTGATATAAATGAAAAACCAGTCGCGGTCGTTTTTGATCCAAGGGATATTTTATTAACTGTTGTCAGCCAGGAAATTCCAGAATCGGAGTATCTGCCACGATTGCTTTATCCCAAATCAATCAGTCATCGTATTTCTGCATTTCGGGTGATGACGGAGATCACAGATCCTGCAATTGAAACGATGCTGAAGGATTCATCTGTTACGATCCGTGCTTTGGCCATTCAGTATCTCGGATCAAAAGAAAATTACGACCGGCTCTATCAGGTTGCATTAACGGAGACCAATCTGGACTTGCGCTATTATATATTGCAGGCACTAATAGATCTCGATCCTCCGAAGGCAAAATTATTAGCTGAAAAAATGCTGGAGACAACTACAAAAAACCCGGTGGTCTATGATGCATTGATGGCAATTGCCAAAACGGACCTCGATGGAGCTATTCAATATGCAAAGAAATTTGAGAACAGTCCTTCCGCAGCCATTTATGCAGCACAAGCTGCTTTGTATGCGCGTAAGGGAAGTGGCATTAACCTGGAGTTTTTCAAAACAGACAGAGCTAAAAATATCCCGATTGATTATCTCGAAGAATATATTACGGCCTTAGCATTGTATTTATCCAAGCAGGATGCAATAGTGCAGCAACAGGGATTGAGTTTATTAAAATCAGATTTTTATCTACAGGGTCCTATTCCGGAATATCGCCGTTTTTATCTGATCACCGGCCTGATGGCCCAACATACAATTGAGACCAACCAGGCATTTAAAAACAGTCTGCAACAAACGATCAAATACATTTATGAGCAGGAGAAGGATGATTATCTGAAGGAGGTGTTGAGGGAGGGGTTTGGAAGTATTTTAGAATAAGTGGGCGGAGCTTCGACAAGATTTTCAAATAGAGGAAGACATTTCTGATTAGCTAATAGATAGGTGGAGCATGAATGTGCTTAGTACGCTCAGCTACCTTAGCTCGTACTATAAGACAGAGCCCTGGCTTTTCTGATATATTATTGCTCAGTACGCTCAGCAACCTTTGTTTATCACTGGGATACTTAATCTACCTTAATTGCGCTTGTAAATTTCTTCTGCCCGATAGAAATCTGTACATAATATACGCCTTTGGCCATTGATTCAATAGAAATTTCCTTTGAATATTTTCCACTTACCTCTTTCGATTCGGAGGTATAAACTTCTTGTCCAAGGGAGTTGAAAACAAGTACATTGAATACCTGAGTATTAGGAATTTCTAGCGTAATGATGAATTTCCCTTTGTTGGGATTGGGATAAATAACAAGATTTTCAGGCTTACTTACTTCAATAGAATTGGTAATTATTTCAACATAAATTGAATCGCGGGTTGTGCAATTATTATAATTAGTTACTTCTACAAAGTACCATCCCGTTTCAATGACTATTATAGAGGAGGTTGTTTCTCCTGTATTCCAAAGGAAAATTGAACCAGGATTTCCGGCATCAATTATAGTCTCTTCTGATGCGATAAGTGTGTCAGGGCCAAGCTCAACACTCGGGTTATCGTATACAGAAATAGTAACAGGTTCAGAGGAAGCTGTACATCCATTTGAGTCAGTTACAATTACTGAAAATATTCCATTGGTATTAACTACAATGCTTTTAGATGTGATTCCTGTACTCCATTGATAAGTACCTAAATCTTCTACTGTTAACATCACAGAATCTCCTTCGCAAAAAGTAATAGGTCCAGAGGCTACAACGGTTGGAATTGGAGATGGGATAATTTCTAAAAAAATGGTATCCTGCACAGTAATTCCATCATGAGTCACAGCAAAAGCAACATAGGTGTTTCCTGAGCCACATTGGTCAGCTATAAGGCACACCTGGCCATTAATAAAAGTGTATCTAATTAGGGGGCTATTATTTACAAACTCAAAATTCATATCATTTTTAATTGAATCGGGATCTGT
>JAYUWT010000056.1:0-5703 GCA_043753405.1 Saprospiraceae bacterium
AAAATTGCGCAAAGACATTTCAATAGGTAATTGGTAATCAGTAATAAAGTGTGACAACAAAGCCAAATCCCTAACTTTATATTCATGGCCAATAAGAACACATCCGTTTCATTATTACCTTAACTATTCTTAGGAGGTCATTCTAACTCCTGATTTCTAACTTCTAATTTTTTCTAGTGTCTAGAGTCTAAATTCTAGTATCTGATTTCTATTTCACATAGTTCCTAACTTCTACTTCTATCTGGAATTGAAATTAGGAAGTATTAAACTCTAAACTTCATACATCTAACTTCTACCTTGCAAGTGAATAATATCAACACTCCCCGTCGATTGAAGGCAATGCCGAAACTAGAATTAATATTATGGATACTGTCAATGAATTGCAATTTTTTGTCCATTTGGAAATCATATTGCTTCTAAATGCGTTAATCGAAATAATAAGCGTTAAAAAAGGATTTTCCTTTTAACTTTCAAGCATTTGCCCCGTAATAGTTAAATATTTTAAAATGACTTATTAATTTCTTATAAACCAATAAAGATAAAACATGAAAGTAATCGGCTTAATATTAGGAGTTTTGTTAATCATTACTATTTACACAGGGTGTAAATCACTGGCATCCGGGGCAAACAATTTGAATGCATTTACAGTAGCAGACGATAAAAAATTAGGTGACCAGGTAGCAGCAGAAATAGCTTCCAAACCTGCTGATTTTCCCATTCTGCCTGAGCAGGGCAATCAGGAGATTTATGCTTATGTGCGCGGTTTGACAAGTACGATTCTTAATTCCGGGAAAGTGAAATATAAAAATGAGTTTCCGTGGGTAGTTAAGATAGTCAAAGATGATAAGACCTTAAATGCATTTTGTACTCCTGGTGGATATATTTATTTATACACAGGTTTGATCAAATATCTGGATTCAGAAGATCAACTGATGGGTGTTTTGGGACATGAAATAGCTCATGCCGATGAAAGACATTCTACAGAGCAATTGACTAAACAGTACGGAATTGCATTTTTAGCGGATGCACTATTGGGTAA
The DNA here is from genome assembly GCA_043753405.1 of Saprospiraceae bacterium. GTDB lineage: Bacteria > Bacteroidota > Bacteroidia > Chitinophagales > Saprospiraceae > Parvibacillus. Next base: position 1,040 of record JAYUWT010000056.1, read on the forward strand.
TAAATCAGCATTGGAGCAGATAGGACAAGCGGTAGTAGGTGGTCTGGCAGGTCTTAGTTTCAGCAGGGCCAATGAATCGGAAGCTGATAATAGATCTGTGGAATATTTATGCGGAACCAGTACAAATGCTGCAGGAGCGGCTGGATTTTTCAAAAAAATGAATGGTGAAAAACAACCTCCTGAATTTTTAAGTACCCATCCAAATCCGACCAACAGGGTAAATAATATCGAGAAAAAAGCAAAATCTTTGAATTGCGCTGGAAGTAAGACAAATACCAGTGTTTATAAACAAAAGAAAGCTTTATTATAATTCAATCCCTATGATAAATAGAGAAGAGGTGTCGAAAGGCACCTTTTTTTTTGACATGAAATAGGTGAGTTTACTTGTGAGCATTTTTCCAAAATCAAAATGATACATGGATCTGCGACATTCTCCTTACTTTCTTTTCTTGAAAAAAGAAAGTAACAAAGAAATTCAAGGCTCTATAAAATTATTAACGCTCATTCATTCCGAAAATGCTCAAAAAATTACGCTCGGCGTACAAGGCTCCGTGCCTCCGCTGTGTACACCTTCACTATTTTTTGGCATTTTCTTCATTCATTCACTAAATTTTATAAGGCCACTCCCGCTCAGATGAAACATTTCATCTATACAAAAATTGTATTTTTAATACATTGAACTTCAAAATGTTGCATTTAGTTATATTTAGAAGTATTGGAAATTCAATTTTAATACTATTCCTGCACCATTTCTTTGTTTCAATCTAACCAGATAAAAACCTGGTGTAAGTGCCCCCTTATAAATAACTCCAATGATGGCGCGAGTTTGTAACTCGTGCCGTTGAGGATTCTTAATGTCCGGCTAAAGCCAGACTTCGCTTTTTTTTGGTTGGCACAGAATAAATTTTTCTCTAATTCTTCTTGGATTGGGTGATAATTGTGGCTAAAGCCATTAAGGGAAGAAATTATATCCGTTGGCTAAAGCCAACGGGAATTATTAACACAGTTCAAAATAAATTTGTGGGTAATTTGTTTTATTACTCAGTTTTTTGATATAAAATATTGACATTATGCTGTCGTGCCGTTGAAATTAAGAAATCTTAAAAGGCCATTCCTTATTCAGATTTGCTTTGATCAGATAGACGATCGTTCCCAAAACAATTACTGTCAAGCCTCCCAACATCATCGTCGGCCCTGTGGCTACAAACAATGCGAGCCACATTAGTATGGCAAGATAAACAGGGATGGGGAAAAATGGCATTTTGTATGGGAAATCACTTTGTTTCCTTTTTTTTCTTAACAATAACAATCCGATGGCCTGGCTCACAAATTGTATCAGGATTCGCATAGCAAGGATGGCACTGATCACGTGACTTAATTTGAATAATAAACTGAAGATAAAAGCTACACTTCCCAAAAACAGTAATGAAATGTAAGGAAATTTTTTAGTTGGATGTAGTTTTCCAAATACTTTAAAGAAAGCCCCGTCTACTGCCGCTGCATATGGTATCCTACTATAACCGAGTGTTGCCGAAAATACAGAAGCAAATGCCACCCACAGGATAAGCACAGTAATGATCTGAGCAGCTGTATCACCCATGAGTCTTTGCATGAATACACTAAGCACAGCATTCATGTCTTTGACTTCCTGCCATGGTATGACACTGGCTACACTCACATTCATCATCAGATATAAAACCGTTATTCCGGCTATGGAAATGAACATACTCCTCGGAATATTCCTCGTTGGGTTGATGATCTCTCCACCCAAATGACAGACATTATAGTACCCAAGATAACTGTATACTGACTTGATGCAAGAAAAGCCTATCGCTGCAACAAAGGCATAGTTAAATGTAAGGCCATCGTTGATATGTATGATGGGATGCAAAAAGTTGCCATGAGCTATGCCACCTCCAATGATCCACAACAAAGCTATGATGACACCTACCCATAACAATACGCTTATCTGTCCGATCGCTTCTATTTTTCTGTATAACAATACAACTATTAATACAACCACAGAACCACTTACGGCTTTAAAATAAAATGGTGTTAACGGGTATAGAAATTCAAAGTAAGAGGCAAAACCTATAGCTGCAGAAGCAATGACAAGAGGTGCCTGGATCATGGTCTGCCATACAAATAAGAAGCTCATTAGTTTTCCGGCCTTATTTTCATCATAAGCTTCTTTCAAAAAATTATAAGTTCCACCTGCCTTTGGAAATGCAGCACCCAACTCACTCCATACCATTGCATCTATAAAAGAAAGTATGGCTCCTGCTACCCAAGCATACAGAAAATATGGTCCATTCATCAGACTTATCACCATAGGCAAAGTGATAAATGGCCCAATACCTACCATATCGATCATATTGATCGCTGTCGCCTGTCCAAGGCCAAGTTTTCTTTCTAATTTATTTTCCGGCATATGAATGGATACCTGCTTGTATGAGTAAGTTAATGCTTGTAAATATAGTAATGACCGTAGAATTATTATTTGTATTTTTGTCACCTTCCTTTCAAATCATTTGGATACTTTTTACGTTCAAGTGATTATAAAATTAATTGGAAAAATATATGAGAATAGTCTTTGTATTGCTTTGTATATTAATATTTGGGATTTCCGGCACTCTTATTGCACAAAATCAACGGGTGGACACTGTCTATTTCGGAGGTAAAAAAATGATCCGCATTATTACTGCCCGGGGAGACACAGCTTATGTAGATCAACTTAATGAAGTTACCATTTCCTCCAAGCAACAATTTGCAAGTAGGGAAGAATACGATCTCTACATGAGATACAGACGTTATGCTGCCTTAGTTTACCCTTATGCGCTTGAAGCAATGAGGATCTATGACGAAGCCAAAGAGTCAACACGTGGAATGACGAATAGGGAACGTAAGAAGTTTATGAAAGAGCTTGAAAAGGAATTGGAAGACCAGTTCGAAGAACCTTTGAAAAAACTCACCAGGACCCAGGGAATGATCCTTACCAAAATGATTGAGAAAGAACTTGATACACCATTCTATGATGTAATCAAGGAAATAAAAGGCGGTTGGTCAGCTTTTTATTACAATACTACAGGCCGTTTCTATGGATATCACCTTAAAGAAGGTTATGTAAGAGGTAAGAATAAGATATTGGATATGGTTCTGGATGACTACCGTCTAAGGGTGAAAAAATAAAATCCTGTTTTTGATCTTCATCTGATATGGATCTAAAAGGTCTTATTATCGTATCTTTGCGGCTTATTAGCTTTAATTATGTTAGATATTCGTCTTACTGCTCCCGAGAAAATTCAGGAATGGTTACAAAATCAGAATGAACCAAAATTTCGCGGCCAGCAGATCCAGGAATGGATCTGGATGAAGCAGGCAAGGAGTTTTGATGAAATGACCAACCTGCCTAAAAACCTTCGTGAAAAGTTAGACCTTGATTTTGAATTCAAGCCGATGGTCATCGACTTACAGCAAAAAAGTAATGACGGGACCATTAAAACCCGCTTCAGGCTTTATGATGGCAATCTTATCGAATCAGTTCTGATCCCCGTTGTTGAAGATAATCGATTTACAGTATGTGTTTCTACTCAGGTAGGTTGCAGCCTTACCTGCAAGTTCTGTGCCACCGGTCGCATGGGCAGGATCCGCAACCTTGATTATCCTGAGATCTATGATCAGGTCGTAATGGTGCAAGAGCTGTGCAGAGAGATTTACGGTCATCCATTGACCAACATCGTTTACATGGGAATGGGTGAACCACTACTCAATTATTCGAACACAATGAAAAGCATCGAATACATTACTTCTCCAAAAGGTCTTGGAATGTCTCCATCACGTATTACCGTAAGTACTGCTGGTATAGCCAAGATGATCCGAAAAATGGCGGATGATGGTTCAAAGGTCAATTTAGCCCTCAGCCTCCATGCTCCCAATGATGAAAAACGCAATGAGATCATGCCCATCAATGACCAGAATGGCATCGATGTGCTCATGGAAGCCCTGTTATATTTTTTCCAGAAAACTAAAAACAGGATCACTTATGAATACCTTGCACTGGAAGGCTTCAATGACAGTGTGGATGATGCAAAATTATTGGCCACATTAACTAAAAAATTTCCTGTCAGGGTCAATGTCATAGAATACAATACAGTTTCAGGCATAGATTTCCATAAGACCAGTGAAAAACAATTAAATCTCTTTGCCAATACCCTCACCAGAAATGATGTCAATATCACTGTACGGAAGAGCAGGGGTAAGGATATCGATGCCGCCTGCGGACAGCTGGCCAATGTTGAGGTGGGAGGTTAGAAATGTTGAATGTTGAATGTTGAATGTTGAATGATGAATGCCCAGCGAAGAGAAGCACCGTGCTATAGATGCACCGACGAAAGGAGGATGCAGATGTTATGCTGGGTTGATGAAAGGATAAATGATGAATTGTATATTGGTATTGGAAGTGAAAAGGTGAGAGGGTGAAATGGTGAGTTCTCATGATAAGCTTTTTTCCAAAATCAAAATGATAACTTAAGTTATGGTAATGATTTCCCCCTTTGGAGGTGAACGACGAAGAAAAGGTGCAAGAGCAACCTTTTCAAGGAAGTGAAACGAAACGAAGTCCTGAAGAATGAAGGACAAAGTGAAGTCAGAACATCTTGAGGCAC
>JAYUWT010000057.1:0-16170 GCA_043753405.1 Saprospiraceae bacterium
CCTGAAACCACACACTGCACTGGTCACCCATGATCACATCTCCGGTAATAGTTGCATTGTCAGCAATATAACAGTCCTTGCCCCACGTGGGAATTTTATCATTTACATTTAAAATGAATGGCATTGTACTTTAATTAATTGTTTAAAGTTCTACTACAGGATTCACTGAATACCCCTGTTGCTTTAAAAGCCTGATCACACCTTCTTCACCCCCTAAATGTCCTGCACCTACTGCGAAAAATGTTGGAGCAGTTTTCATCATTTTTTCCATGATGGCGATCCATTTTTTATTCCGGTCACTTAATAATGAATTCATCAGGTCAATGTCCTTGGCCTCAGGGCTTTCATTGATAAATTTATTCAATCCTTCTATATCCTGGAGGAGGTATTTCTCCACCATTTCGTCATATCCTCTGGATTCATCTTTGCTTTTAAGTGATTCTACCAACATGGCCGCTTGGTCCTTCAATGGAATACTGTCTATCAATGCGAGTTGTTCATCTATCGTTTCGAGGCCTGAGATTGATTTATTTTGTTCTTTTGCCTTCTCTGTAAGTTCCATTTCGTATGAAACCATATCACCGGAATCTCCACCCATTTCACCACCTAAAGTGGATAAAAACATGGGCTTTATTCCCTCCAGAAATATGGTGGGCAAGCCCTGGTCCGAAAATTTATCTACAAAGAGTTTATAATCCTCTGGAGATAACAGATCCTTTATTGTGATGCCGTCAGGCATGCGGACCTTATTTAATATTTCAAACATCTGTGTAAAATCATTCATTATACTCATGTCTATTTCGAAGACCACATGGTCTACACTGCTAAAAGCAATATTCATGGCGTTGTTGAACAAAAACTTTGATCTTGGTATCAAATGAATTGTGCCAAAGAGATAACTTGGTTTAGTGAGGTCCTTTCCTTCGATCTTCCACAAAAGAGATTTTGTTTCAGAGACCTGAACCTTTATTTTGGTTAAGGTTTGGCCATAACTAAATGGAGTATAAAATAGTAATGTTAAAAAAACAAATAGTGAATATTTAATTATATAGCGCATTTTCTATTTACAGTTAGTTAGGTATTTAGTACACAATTAATTATAACATGTATTAATCATATATATTTATTATGTCATCCTAACGTTGATACAATTAAATTGTTATAAATAAATCATCTGGTCGTACTTTACAATATACCAGAGTTAAATACCATATGTTCTTTTAAGTATGGTCTGATATACCACAATACCCGCAGCCACACTCACATTGTAAGAATCTATCAGGCCATTCTGAGGAATTTTAAACGTCACATCTGACCTGCTTAAAATTGCTTTGGATACACCTAGTTTTTCAGAGCCCATGACCACGCAGCAAGGCTCATGCAGGGCTATTTCGTGCAGCATTTTACTTCCATCCATACTTGAAGCATAGATCATGATCTCCTGCTGAGCTAAGTGGTCTGCAGCATCGGAAAGGTTCTGCATTTTACAAACCGGGATCTGCGCTAACGCACCTGCAGAAGCCTTCATTGCATCACTTGTCACACTAACACTATTTGCAGAAGGAATAATGATACCCTGGCACCCTCCCAGCAAGGCTGACCTGGCGATAGCTCCAAAGTTTCTAACATCTGTCATCTGGTCCAATATAAATAGGAAAGGAACTTCGTTTTTTATTTTGACTTTCTGAAGGATCTCATCAATGGTAATGTATACAAACTCATTGACCACAGCCAGAACACCCTGGTGATTGGAATTGGTTAAACGGTTTAGTTTTTCCCTGGGGACATAAGAAAGATCGATATTTTTGCTTTTAATGGCATTTCGGATCTCTTTTTCAAATTCCCGGTCACCTCCTGCCAATAAGAATATTTTTTCGATCTGCAGGTTTTGAGTTAAAGCTTCTATAACCGGTTGGCGACCATATATAAAAGAAGTAATTTGTTGCTCCATGTAATATTATATTGAATAAAAAATGTAAATAATATATATCTTTGGCAAATTATAATAATTACTAACCATATATTTCTAAAAATGAGTCAGAAGAACTTTACAAGTTGCTTTGCTTTGATTGTATTGTGTTTATTCAGCCTTGACCTCACTGGACAAAATCCAATAATTGAGACAAAGGTAAAAAATGAAATCCTACAAAATGTGGATAAATATAATTTATCCCAAAAAGATGCACAGCATTTACTGATCCTGAATCAGTATACAGATGATAAAAGAGGAATCTCTTATGTTTATGTTGGACAATTAGTCGATGAGATTCCGGTCTATAATGCTCAAACCTCCTTTTATATAAATCGTAAAGGCCAGGTAGGAACAGTGGCGAGTGGGTTCATAAATTCAGACTTATACCAGAAGTCCGGTTCCAGATCATCATTGATCAGCCCTGAAGATGCAATCCTTAATGCAGCTTTGGCTGTGGGGATAATGAGCCCTGCCACGGATCTGCTAGATCAACGGGGAGATAAGTCAGTGTTCAGTCCGGGAAATATATCCCAATTAAATATTGAACCAAAATTAACTTATTTCAGAAGTGGAGAAAATGAATTGCAATTGAGTTATTTATTGCAAATTAAAATGATAAATAGTATGGACTATTTTCAATTAATTGTAGATGGCAATACCGGCCAGCTTTTAAATAAAGTTAACTATACACTTTCATGCAAATTTGATGGCCCCGATCAATATAAAAATCATTCTAATTGTGATGGAAATGATCATAAACCAGAAATCAAAGTTAATGAAAATCCTGCACCACCTCCGACAGTTGAAGTAAGTTCATACCGTGTATTTGAATGGCCTCTGGAAGCTCCAAACTTTGGTGTTTCTAAGTTGGTCAATAATCCTTATGACATTGAAGCTTCTCCTTTTGGATGGCATGACCTGGATGGCGCAGATGGTGTTGATAATACCACTTTACAAGGAAATAATGTCCATGCATTCAATGACTCAGATGGTACATATGCTCCGGATTTTGAAGTAGATGGTGGAACAGAACTTTCATTTGATAAACCCTTTGATTCGGGTTTAGAACCTCAGATGTCTAAGGAAGCTGCTGCAATTAACTTATTTTACCTGATCAATAAAATGCATGATTTTTCATATGCATATGGATTTGATGAGGAAGCCGGTAATTTCCAATTGGATAATTATGGAAAAGGTGGTTCAGATGGTGATTATGTTTTAGGAATGTCTCAATTTGGAAATGCAGAGGGAGATTTTAAAAATAATGCAGATTTTTCTACTCCTGCTGATGGAGGTAATGGCGCCATGCGTATGTTCCTGTGGGACAGTGCCACTGACAAATTCAGGATACTAAGTCCTGCTTCAATAGCCGGTGGTTATGATGTTGGGGATGCTGCATTTGGTCCACCTATATCCTCTACCCTAGTGGAGGGAGAAGTTGTACTTGCTCAGGATCAGTCCGGCACCTTAGGTGTATTATGTGGTGATCCTAAGAATGCAGCGGAAATGGTAGGTAAAGTAGTAGCTGTCAATCGGGGAGGTTGTTATTTTTCTGAAAAAGTATATTATGCACAGCAGGCTGGTGCAATTGCTGTAATCGTAATGAATTTTGAAGAACAGGTTATCGGTATGAGCACACAGGTTTTTGGTGATGAAGTGATTATACCTTCTGTTTTTGTATCCGCTTCTACTGGCAATCTTATTAAAGATAGGCTTTTAGCAGGTGAAACTGTTGTATCTAGAATGGTAGTTCCTGAAAATAGCGGACCTGCATTATTGGATGCATCCTACGATAATGGTGTCATAGCTCATGAATTCGGTCATGGTATTTCAACAAGATTAACAGGAGGACCGGACAATTCAGGTTGTCTTAATTCAGCTGAACAAATGGGTGAAGGCTGGAGCGATTTCTTTGCATTGGTTACGACCAAACGTGCCGGTGACAAAGCTACGGATGCACGAGGCATCGGAACGTACGTTAAAGGCCAGGAAATAAGTGGAGCTGGAATAAGAAGATTTCCTTACAGCACGGACATGACTATTAGTCCCAATACTTTTGCTGATGTAGCTACGGTGAGTGGACCACACGCTACCGGTGAGATATGGTGTGACATGATATGGGACCTATATTGGGCTATGATCGCTAAACACGGTGATGATGGATTATTGTCAGGAGGAGACGGAGGCAATAGCAGAGCTATAGAATTGGTTTTCCAGGGTATGAAGATCCAACCTTGCGGTGTAGGTTTTGAAGATGGCCGCGATGCCATCCTTCAGGCAGACAGGTTATTGTATAATGGCGACAATGAATGTCTTATTTGGGATGTTTTTGCAAGAAGAGGACTTGGATTTAATGCATCCGGTGGAAGTGCCGACTCCAAATCAGATAATATAGTTGATTTCACTCCAAATCTATTTTGCCTCGATAAGATCCAATTGAATAAATTGGTAACGAAAGAAGTCAATCCCGGAGGAGAAATAACGGTAACTTTAAAAATAACAAGTTATAAAAAAATAACTGCTATGAATATACATGTTTCAGACATAATACCTGAACATGCTTCATATGTAGCCGGTTCAGGTGGGACATTTATCAATGACGTGGTATCTTTTACGCTGGATTCGTTACAAACTGCCTTAGTTCACGAATTTTCTTATAAGATCAAAGTTGATGACGATTATAAATCTGTGTTGATGTATCAGGAAACTTTTAATAAGGAATTTATTTTTCCGGATGGAGAATGGTTTGTCAATTTACAGGATGGAGAGGTATTCTTTGAATATCTTGAAGGTCAGGGTGAAAATGGGTCCGGGATGTATTCCATCAGTTCATTGGATGGAGAATATAAAACCTCATTCCAGAAAACAAATAAATTGACGATAGCCGGAGAAAATCCTTATTTGGTGTTGGCTCATCAATATGAAACACAAGGAAGTATCGATGGTGGAAATATACGATATTCTAAAGATGAATTAAACTGGATCACTTATGATACGGAAGTGGTAAGGGGTAAATACCCCGGTAAAATGGCCTATGCAAGTTTTACAATACCAAATCTTCCCGGTTTCAGTGGCAATTCCAATGGATATGTGCATTCCTTTGTAGATGTAAAAGCGCAGGATACAGAAGAATTGTATTTGAGTTTATTCTATGGTGCCTCAGATCCGGATGCCACTTTTGGAAGTTGGGATATTGACAATCTTGAGATGGTCGATGCTAAATTTCTGAACAGCGAAGCATGTATCACTACAGATGGAGGTCCTGAAGAATGTTTATCAGCGATCGAACTTGGTACATATGTTAAACATGATGGAACACTATCCACGAAGAAAACTTCAGGTGCTGATTTTGAAAGTGCTATTTATCCTAACCCGGGCAATGGTAGCCTTAATATTTCCTGGAAACAAACAGGTAATGACAACATGGACATCAACATCTTTAATGCTTCAGGCAATATGGTGGCTAAGGGAAGTAAATTAAGCAACCGTGGAGTTAACCAGGCAAGTTTGAACTTAAATAATCTGCCAAATGGGGTATATTTTGTGCAGTTGATCTCACCAAAAGGTGCTGTCACTCACAAATACGTTAAGATGTAATTGTTGAAGTCATAGTTCATGACTTAAATTGAATTAATTAGGGAGGCAAATTTTGTCTCCCTTTTTTAATTTGAACTCATTGTCCATTTGATTATGATAGAATATACTCAGAATTACTATTATATTGCCTGCAACTCTTATAAGGCATTCTATTCGGTCATTTGACGATATAAAAATGGCAACGAATTATCTTCATTGCCCTTAAAATTAAATATGTTTTTTGCTTATTGGTAAGTTATTCTAAGATCAAATCCGTCTTGCATACCTGAGATGACTAATTTATCGGAAGTTAAACTTTCCACCTTAGCTGTTGCGCTTTCTCCATTAGTTATAATGGTCAGAGATGATTCATCAGTTGAAAGGGACCATGTCCCATTATCGATCAGATCCGGATAAGAAGGGTCACATTTGGAAGCCCCTTCAGTAACAGTATAAACTCCGCCTTGAGCAAATGTGGTACAATCATCAAGGTTACACGGATTATTTCCCAGGAATACAGGTGTAGCATCAACATAAAGGCCTGATTGCTCATCTTTAAGTTCTACTTTGGTGCTTTTCCAACAGCTTCTATCCTGTAGGAAATCAGCTTTTGTTTTGTTATCATCCTTTTTACATGAAGATAACAAGGCAGTAAAGCCAGCTAATAAGAGCAAAATTTTAGTTACATTTTTCATATTCAAGATTTAATAATTTCAAATTTGGGTTTACGCTCTATCTACTTTTCGTAAATATAAATAAATTATTTGATTGATTATCCCAGATTTATTCCAATCCAACTATCCATATGGAATGTACCATGTCGATGGCTTCCAAATTCGAATACATAGTACAATTTCTAGTCTAACCTAATATTAGCGATGGTTTTCAAAATAAAATCACCTTTCTTACAAAATAATTACCGGGCAAAGTTTGTAGCCCTTTTCTCTCTGATCACTGTAACCTTGATCTGACCGGGATATTGCATTTCGTTTTGGATCTTTTGTGAGATCATAAACGAAAGGTCGTCAACATAAGCATCAGAAACTTTTTCACTTTCGACGATAACCCTTAACTCACGACCAGCCTGCATAGCGAATGCTTTTTGCACTCCTTCATATGCCATGGCAAGTTCTTCGAGTTCTCCGATACGCTTCATATAGCTTTCCAGAATCTCTCTACGAGCACCGGGTCTTGCACCTGAAATGGCGTCACAAGCCTGAACTATTGGTGAGATGATGTTATCCATCTCGATCTCATCGTGGTGAGCACCGATGGCATTTATGACGTCTTTAATCTCATTGTGTTTCTCTGCTATCTTCATACCGAGGATGGCATGAGACAATTCACTTTCCTCCTCTGATACTTTTCCAATATCATGTAAAAGGCCTGCCCTTTTGGCAAGTTTGATCTGCTTGGGATTTAAACCTAATTCAGAAGCCATGATCGAACAAAGGTTGGCAGTTTCGATCGAGTGTTTTAACAGATTTTGGCCGTATGAAGATCTAAATCTCATGCGTCCTACCATCTTAATCAGATATGGATCCAGTCCGTGGATGTCCAGATCGATAACTGTTCTTTCACCGATCTCAATGATCTGATCTTCTATTTGTTTTTTAGTTTTTGCAACTACTTCTTCAATGCGCGCGGGATGTATTCTTCCATCAGTAACAAGCTTCTTGAGGGACAATCTTGCTATTTCTCTTCTTATCGGATCAAAACTTGAAATAACTATTGCTTCCGGTGTATCATCTACTACGATCTCAGCACCAGTAGCAGCTTCTATCGCACGGATATTCCGACCTTCCCTTCCTATGATCTGACCTTTTATATCGTCTGATTCTAAATTGAAGACAGTGACTGTATTCTCAATAGTGATCTCAGCACCCATTCTCTGAATTGATTGGATTATGATCTTTCTCGCCTCTTTATTGGCTGTTTGTTTTGCTTGTTCGATTGTATCTTTTACGAGTGACATCGCTTCATTCTCTGCTTTGGCTGTCATAGCTTGGATCAGGTGTTCTTTTGCTTCTTGCTGAGAAAGCTTCGAGATGCTCTCCAGTTCCTTGATCCTGATCTCATTCGCGGCATCCAGTTCTTCTTTTTTCTTGCCGACTATTTTTAGTTGGGTGTCCAGATTTTCTCGTATAGCTTTGAGTTCGGCCTCTTTGATCTCATTATTTTCTTTTTGTTGCTGGATAGATTGAAGGGATTGTTTTAGGTCAGTTTCTTTTTTAACTACATCGATCTCTCTTTCTTTAAGTTTGGAATAGAACCTTTCTTTTTCGGTATCAAATTGAGTTTTTAACCTTTCGAAATTTTCTTTTGCTTCACTTATCTTTTGTTGTTTCCTTCTTTCATTTTCCCTTTCTGCTTTAGAAATTATCTTTTCTGCATTGATCTCTGCATCATCGACCAGTCTTTTGGCGGTCAATCGTGACTCTTGTATCTGGAGATCAGCTTTCGCATTCATCTCGTCAATATAGTTTTGGGACTTTTTATTTACCAGGAATTTAACAAGAATAAATCCTACTAAAACTCCTCCCAGCGCACTTCCAATAATACTTATGGTTATAATATCCATGACTCTTTTTTTATTGATCTACTTTGTAATGAGATCAGGCTTGTCCTGTTTGATTTCAAAGTAAAAATCCGATCAATTGGTTAACAATTAATTGTTGCAAAGCTGTCAGAGATAGGGAAGGAGGGGAAATTATTTAAGCAGATCGTCAATATAACTTTCTACTTGTGTAAATTTTTGAACTAATTTTGCGTCACTAAAAGTTTTTTCAGCCTGATATTTTTCTATAGCATACGATAATATGGCCATAGAAAGCCAATCTTGTTTTTCTCTATTTGGGTAGGCTTCCTGATATTCTCGAATACGTCTGTTAACTTCTTCAGCTATAGACATTATTACCTCCTCTTCATTTTCTTTGATCTTCAGCGGATATCCTCTACCTGCGATGATCACAGAAATTTGCTTACTATCCTCATCTGCCATTCCTTATAGATTTTCTAAAAGTTCTATACAATGTTCAATTTCCTTTATATATTTATCTATAGTTAATCGAACTTCTTCATCATCCTGGCTCTTTCCGCCTTTTGATTTAAGCCCATTACTTGTTTTTGATAAATTCTTCCCCACTACATCTAATTCAGCTTTATGTTTTCCTGCATTCTGCTTTAGGTGGATATTCTCCTCCATCAGCATTATGTTTTCTTTTTTTATTATCTCATATTTTTGTGCAAGCTTTTTTACCTTGATGTCAATCGCTTCCAATCTCTCTGCTAAGGTCTTTATCATATACTAACTGTGCAAAAAATATTGTCTTTGTTATAAATTTTCTATTTAAAAAACAAAAATACAAATTTATTTTCTAATAAATGCATCTAGTTTCGATTGGAATGTATCAATGAGTTTTTTCATTAAACCGTCTATTTCCTGTTCATCAAAAGTCTTAAGTGGATTAGTGAAATAAAATGCTACACTTAAGCTTTTTTTATCCTTACCTAATTGATCATCATGTGTATATATATCAAACAATTTAATATTACTTAGAAATGGGGAGCAGGATTTTTGAGCCAGGTTTCTGATCTCCTCGTATTTGACAGAATTATTCACAATCAATGCCAGATCGCGTCTTACCACAGGAAATCTGCTGAATTCCTTAAATTTAATTGGTTTAATATTGACGTTTTCTAATAAATTATTCCAATAAAGATGACAAAAGGTCATATTACCCTTGATTCCGGCATTTTTTAATAATGATGCTTTTATTTCACCAATCACGGCAAGTTTACTTGACCCTGACCAAAATTCCAGGCTTTCATTTAACCTGAAATCCTCCGAAACGGATTTTTCCTGAAATTTGCTGATATTCAACCGCTTAAATAAATTCAAAACGGTGGTTTTAGCAAAAAAACTGTCGAAAGGATTGCGTGTACTGACCTTCCATGATTCATCCCAAAGGTAACCAGTTCCAAAGATGGAAATGTATTCCTCTTCAATATAAGATTTTTGTTCATCCACATTGTAGGTCCTTCCATATTCAAACATCCTTAGATCGGTCTGTTGCCGTGACTGATTATAGGCTACTATTTCCAAAGCGGTCGCAATAGGGTCCGGACGCATCAGATCCAATTGAACATTGGAAGTATTGTTGATCCTGATACCTTCAAATGCAACTTCACCGGTTGTTCTGACCCAGTTGTTACTATTGATTATGGACAATCCCATAGCTTCGCTGTAGCCTGCATCTGAAAGATATTGGAATGCAGTCTGACGCAACGGCATACTTTGATCAGAAGGAGCCTCAGGCATTGCAAAGGAAAATTTTTCAGCCGCTTCTATATTATTTAAACCATAGATCCTGACTATCTCTTCTATTATATCAGCTTGTCTGGTCACATCTGTTTTATGGCTTGGGATAGTGACATTCCAGTTGTTTTCTTCCAATTTTTCAATGCTCATTCCCAAAGATTCCAGGATATCTTGAATTTCAATATTAGAAATTTCTTTTCCAATATGGCTTCGTATTTTATTCAAATCTATTCTAGCTACCACAGGTTGTGAAGGCTCAGGATAAATATCAATAACCTGAGTTCGTATTATGCATTCTGTATTGTTCTTAATTAATATGGCAGCACGCAGCAATCCTTGTAAACATTGTTCAGGGTCTGTGCCTTTTTCAAAATGCGAGGCTGATTCAGTGCGTAAATTGTGTCTGAATGAAGTTCTTCTCACAGATGCCGGGTTAAAAGAAGCAGACTCTAAAAATATATTTTTGGTTTCAACGGTCACTCCTGATTCTTTTCCCCCATATACTCCTGCCAGGCACATTGGATGCCCGTCACCGTCACATATCACAAGGTCTTCTTTATCAAGGGATTTAATATTTCCATCCAGGGTTAAAAAGGAGGTATCATGAGGTAAATTTTGAACTATGATATGTTTACTCCGGATCTTATCTGCATCAAAAGCATGCAGAGGTTGGCCAAGTTCAAACATAACGTAGTTTGTGATGTCCACTATAATATTGACAGGACGTTGACCAATAGATTCCAATCTTCGTCTTAACCAATCCGGTGATGAGCCGACAGTTATATTTTCGATCAATATACCGGTATATCGCCGGCATGCCTCTTTGTTTTCAATAGTTACTTTGTATTGTGAATTGGCCAGTCCATTCGTATTTAGTATTTCTGGTTCTGCCAGTGGTATATTATAATTTTCATGTATATGTAATGATGCCCAAAGGTCCCTTGCAGTTCCGTAATGTGAATTGGCATCCGCTCTGTTTGGTGTTAATCCTATTTCAATGACTTCATCCGATTCAATATTGAAGTAATCTGCTGCCAAAGAACCTACAACGGTACCTTCCGGTAAAACCATAATACCTTCATGGCTATTACCTAAACCCAATTCATCTTCGGCACAGATCATGCCCTGTGATAATTCTCCCCTTACTTTTGCTTCTTTGATGATGAACGGTATTCCGTCATCTCCATATAATTCTGTCCCTATTGTCGCTACCAGTACTTTTTGTCCTGCAGCCACATTTGGAGCACCGCAAACTATAGATAAGTCAGGTTCGGTTCCTATATTGACCCTGGTAATTGAAAGCCTGTCTGCATTGGGATGTCTTTCACATGTAAGTACCTCACCTATTACAACACCTTTTAGCCCTCCTTTGACCGATTCGACAATGTGGATTCCTTCAACTTCAAGGCCAATATCTGTCAGTTTTTCAGCTATTTTGTCGGTGGTGAAAGTATGTGGTAATAAGTCTTTCAGCCAGTTATGCGATATCTTCATAGTTAAAAAATTGCGCAAATATAAGAATATATTAATCATTTACAGAGTGAGGCACTTGCTCAAACCCCGGCTCCAAACAACAAACGCCAAACAACAAACATCAAACCCTCTGAATCCTGCACATATAAAACCCATCATGACTACCTGACATAGGAAGCAGGGTATTTTCATCTATTTTTTTAAAATTCTTGTTATTTTTTAAAAATACCTCTATTTGTTGCTCATTTTCCTGTGGTAAAACACTACATGTAGCATATACAAGGGTACAACCAGTTTTCACCCATGTTGAAGACCGAGTCAGGATTTGCTGTTGAATGATTAATAATTCATCTAATTTTTGCCGGGTGAAGTGCCATTTTTTATCGATCTCCCTGCGCATGACACCTGTTCCACTGCACGGTACATCACACAGGACAAGATCTGCAGAATTGGTCAGGGAAGTAATTTTTTCCGGATTTTCATAAGTAGAAGTTACTATAATATCTATTCCGGCACGTTGAGATCGAGTGATCAGGTTATTCAATGCTTTTTCATTGATATCGAGGGCGAGGATATTTCCCTGATTTTTCATAAGTCCAGCCAGGTGGACTGTTTTGCCTCCTCCGCCCGCACAGGAATCAATCACAAAACTTCCGGCTACCGGTGATGCAAAATGAGCTATGGACTGCGATCCCAGATCCTGAATCTCATACCAGCCACCCTGGTAAGCTATATCATTAAGTAAATTAATGCGTTGTTTAAGTAAAATACAATCATCACTCAAAACCTCATGTTCGATTCCAAGTGAAGAAAAATAATTGGTAACTTCCTGAATATTGGTTTTAATAAAGTTGATCCTGATAAAGATAGGCGCTTGTTCTATAGATACTTTTCTGATCTCATCCCAATTATCTCCAAGCGAAGCTGCACCTAGTTCATCCATCCACAACGGCATTGAATATAAAATATGTGGTATGTCTTTAACAGCTTTCTGTCGTTCTGTTATATCCTCAAAATTTACTTTCTTCCAATCCGGACTATCCGGGACATCTATATCTTTTTCGAAAAGGTATGCATTTACTATATCCTCATCTATGTCTTTATTATCCCCGGGTCCATTGGCGAGATATTGGTAATAACTATAGTTTTTAACGACCGTAAATATTGCTTCTGAAATAAATTTCCGGTCTTTTGATCCCTTATTGGGTGAGGAGGTATATTTTTTAACAATAAACTCTGCATGTTGGCCCTGGTTCATGATCTCAAAAAGGCCATTTTTTATATCCATACAATGGCTCCACCTTGCTTTCAATAGTTAACTTTTTTAATTAAAAATTAAGAAATATTTATGGAATACTATGACCATTGTCAAGCCTAAATATCGTTCAATTATAATTATCAGGCACTAATTAATTATAAATAGAGTTTACAATTAATGATTATAATTAATCGCCAGGTAAAGAACCTCTTGAAATGATCATACGATTTTCTTAAAATTAAAATTTTAACCATGAAATATATTCTGTTTTTATTCCTGAGTTTTACATTTTTCAGTTGCGCTGAATTGCAGCAACTGATCACAACGTCCGGTATTGGCGAACCAACCAGTGCTGAAGTTTCCAGTGGATTGAAAGAGGCATTGGATTTGGGAATTAGCAAAGGTTCAGATCAATTGTCAGCGAGGGACGGGTATTTTAAAAGTGCTTATAAGATCCTCTTACCTCCGGAAGCCAGAAAGGTGACAGACAAATTGAGAGTCATTCCAGGCTTTTCTGATGTTGAAAATGTAATTATAGAAAAGATCAACAGAGGTGCGGAAGATGCTGCCACTAAAGCGAAGCCTATTTTCATCAAAGCCATCAGAAGTATAACCATCAGTGACGTTTTTAATATCCTGATGGGACCTGACGACGCTGCTACTCAGTTTTTGAAAAATTCGACTTATAGCACCCTTTATAGTGAGTTTAATCCGGTAATAGTCAATTCTTTAAATAAGTTTAATGCTATAGAATACTGGTCGAAAGCGACTACAGCTTATAATAATCTACCACTTGTTCAGCATGTTAATCCAAAGTTGGATGATTATGTAACCAATCAGGCATTGGATGGATTATTCAAAATGGTGGCAAATGAAGAAAAAGAAATAAGAAGGAATCCTGTGAAAAGAATCACCGAATTGCTTAGAAAAGTGTTTGCGAAACAGGATAGTAACCGAAGTTAGATCATGGCACAGGCAGCTCATCAGGAGGTGAAGTATTCGGTACATCTCCGGTAGCTTTTCTGATCCCTGCGGTGATGCGCTGTACTATTTTAAACTCGATCAAAAACACTCCTGCCAGTACGCGGATGACCGTGTAGGCCGGAATAGCAATGATCATTCCTGCCAGGCCACCTAGTTTTGCTCCAATTATCACTACAATAAATATTTCAAGGGGATGGGCTATCACTCTGTTTGAAAATACAAATGGGGAGATTAGAAAATTATCTATAAGTTGTGCTATTCCGAAAACTGCAAATAACTTAATGATCATGGGCATAATTTCAGTTGCAAAATCGCTTTCCACATTGGCAGTAATTGTAATAAGTGCTCCAAACCCTGCACCTATCCATGGTCCCAGATATGGGACAATATTGACCATTCCTGCAAAAAAACCGATCAACCATGCATTTTCAAACCCCATAATCCAAAGTGCGGTGGATATTATAAACCAGATGGTAGAAGACTGAATGATCAATCCTCCAAAATATCTTGATAATAACCTGCCTATATCGCTGATCGCTTTTGTAACAGAGGTTTCATATTTATCCGGAACAAATGACCTGATGGAACTGCCAAATAAATCCTGATCCCTAATAAAGAAAAATGCTATAAATAAAATAGAACCAATCGCAATTGCAGTATTGGCAATTGTATTAACTATGCTGCTAAAAAATACCGATACTTCTGCCGGTATCAATAAATGCTGTACCTGCAAGGAAATCTCCTGTAATAATGAGGCGCTGTTTTGCAGAATGCCGATATTTTTGAGGTAAGTTTCAAACCTGGAAAGAGGTTCCTGCAGGGTTAAGGCGACCCTGTTATAATCAACCTGGGATAATACACTGAATTGTTCTCCCAAAATCGGTATGAAAAAGGTCAGGATGATCGCGATAACAACAAGAAATAAAAATAAGGTCAGAATAGAGGCAATAGTATTAGCAATTTTTAATTTTCTCAGTCCTGTCAGCTTCAAAATTACTTTTTTTATAGGAGTACCTATCAATGCTAAAACCCATGCACCTACAATGTATGTGACGATATCACCAAAGAAATATGCAATGACCAATAAAATAAGAATAGACAGGAACAAAACTAAATACCTCCGTTGAAACAGCATTTTAAAATATTTTTACAAATGTAATAACTAGTTGGTGATAATACTGATAAACATTAAGATTAATTATAATAGGAAGTCCTTATTTATCCCAAAATTCCTGTATTTTTAAACCTTTTAACTTTTAAAGCATCCAAGTATTGTAAAGAATGGAAAAGAATAATGGCCATTGACTGATCAACAAATTATAGAACATATCTTAGATCCCGCACAAAGTGAGAAAGGGTTTAGGGCTTTGATCAGCCAATATAAAGAACAGATCTATTTCGTGATAAGGCGCATCGTTCTCGTGCATGAAGATGCCGACGATGTTTTCCAAAATACAATGATAAAAGTGTTTAACAACCTGAAAAAATTTGAACAAAAATCTTCCTTGTATACCTGGATGTACAAAATAGCAACCAATGAAGCCATTTCTCATTTGCGATCAAATAAACGCCTGGGTATGATGGACCATAACATTCCGGAAGACATAACTGAATCAATGTTAACATCGGATAGTTATTTTGAAGGGGATAAATTGCAATTGGAATTACAAAAAGCAATTTCTGCATTACCTGATAAGCAAAGGGAAGTTTTTAATCTTAAATATTATGAAGAAATGAAATATAGTGATATGAGTAAAATGCTTGGAACCTCAGAAGGGGCATTGAAAGCTTCTTATTTTCATGCAGTAAAGAAGATCGAATCCCATATCATTAAAGCAAACTTAGTTTAAAAATAAATCAAATGGAAAATAATCATTTTTCAAAATTAAATAAAACGAATTTCAAAGTTCCGGAAGATTACTTTGAATCAGTTGAAGACCGGATCTTAAGCAGAATGAGCGATCTTGTCCCGGAAAGTAATTCAGGAAGGACCATTCAGATGACACCTACGCGGTCTAAATTGAGAACTATCGTATTTGCTGCTTTAGCGACAGCAGCATGTTTAACCTTTATGATTTTTTATAACAATATTCCTGAAGAACAAAATTTTAATCTCTCTGAATTAGAAAATACAGAAATAATCAATTTTCTAAATGAAAATGCAGATGATGTGGATCTGGACTTCCTGGTAAGCAAGTCCGAAAATACCGGTAGCGCTTTGGAAATATTGGAAACAGAAACATTCAATATAGATCAGGATGAACTGATCGATGATATCAATATTGATGAATTATATTAACCTAATCTAAAATAATTAAAACCATGAATTTTAAAATATTATCCTTTATAGCCATAATGTCTCTTTCCTGTCTAAATAGTGGAATAGGGCAAAATGGAAACAAAAACAGACCAGTTGCGGACAGAGTGCAGGCTCAGATGGTAGCTTACCTGACCAATGAACTTGCCCTTACTCCTCAGGAAGCGGAAAAATTCTGGCCGGTCTATAATGAATATAAGACAAAAGAAAGAGAAGCAAGACAGAGTGCCCGTCCTTCTAAGCCTGTCATGCAGATGACTGAAGCAGAA
>JAYUWT010000058.1:0-5690 GCA_043753405.1 Saprospiraceae bacterium
GAAATAAAATTTTAAAGTTATGTTAAAATTAAACACAAAGATAAGTCAGTTTTTTATATGTACTAATTTTTTTAAATATTTTTTTCACTTTAAGACCATTGTGGTACAACGATTCCTGAAAATATATTTAAATTATTATCCCAACTTCCAAATTAAACGCATTAAATCTGTTTATTATTTCCTTAACACAATTTTAACATAAGTGTTAAAATAACCTAAATGATTAAATAAAGTCGACATCCTGTACATAAGGATAGCGCATCAGAAACTGAATAGCGGTATTTAAATTGTATCCTTCGAAAACCACCTTATGCAGCAGGGTTATGATAGGTGCATTGACTTGATAATGTTTAATAAGCCCATTAGTGATCTTTAATACCCTCACACCCTCAGCTAATCCGGTTATGCTCTTCGAAATGTCTTCTTTTGATTCACCCTTTGCGAGTCTTTGGCCAAAAGTAAAGTTCCTGCTGGATGAGCTTGTAGCCGTAGCTATTAGATCACCTATACCTGCAGTACCAAGAAAAGCTTTTGTGGGAACATCCATAGCCTTACCGATATATATCAACTCCCTGAGCCCTCTGGTGATCAACAAAGCTTCAATATTTTTGCCCATGCCCAGTCCATTCAGCATGCCCGTGCATAATGCTATTATATTCTTTAATGCTCCTGACAATTCTGCTCCTAATAATTCTTGTGAACCAAAAACTGCAAATTGCGGCCCATCCAGGACTTTTTGCCCTACTTTTATCACTTCTTCAAATCTACTTGCCACAACAGTTGCTGCTGGTTGGCCTGCCAGAATTTCCTTATATAGATTGGGCCCTGAAAGAGCCCCAATTCGAATAACTGAAGTTTCTTCCAATATAACTTCACTCATGGTCCTGATATCTTTTCTGGAGAGCCCCTCGGCATCATAATTGACATTATTTATCAGGTCAAAGCCCTTGGTGCCATGGATCAAAATATGCTTTGGTGTCAGATGATCAGCCACCAGTCTGATTGTATCTCTGAAAAATTCTGAAGGAACAATTGGAAATATGACCGAACATTTTTTACCTATTTCACTAATATCGTTGGTGGCAGAAATTCTGGGATGCAAGTCATGGTCAAATAAACGATGGTGGTCATTTAATTGATTGACTATTTCTAATCTGCGGCTGTATAACAAAACATTGACATTGTGAGAAAGGAGGTGAGCCACAGTAACTGCAAACGATCCCGACCCGATCACTCCAACTGGTTCTTTGAAAACTAATGGTGAAACAGGCATACCAATGGTCTAATGATTAAGTAAAAAACTATTACTTCTTTGCTTTATTTTTTTGTTCGGCTAATTTCTGTTGTTCCTTCATCATATTACCCAATTTTTCGGAGAAGCCACCCGCTTTTTTAGGTTTTTTCTTGTAATCATCTAATTCTTTCTGGATCTTGTCAGAATTGATCATATAATTTTTCGTAACGATGGTTTGTGCTATATTGATAATATTACTGAATACCAGATAACATGTCAATCCTGAAGCAAAACTATTAAAGAAAAACAAAAAGATCACGGGCATTATAAATTGCATATATTTCAATGCAGGATTTGCAGCCGTCGAAGTTGTGTCTATATTTTTAAAATTGTACCAGGTATATATCAATGTTGTAACAGTCCACAAGACAGTAAACAAACTTAAATGATGTCCCAAAAATGGTACATTCACCGGAAATCGTAAGAATACATCATAACTTGATAAGTCTGTAGCCCATAGAAAACTTGCCTGCCGGAATTCAATTGCGGCGGGAAAAAACCTGTACAAGGCAAACCAAATAGGCATCTGTAAAAGCATGGGCAGGCATCCTCCCAAAGGATTGACCCCAAATTCCCTGTACATGGCCATAGTTTCCATCTGAATCTTTTGGGCATCATCAGGATGTTTCTCTTTCAATTTATCCATCTGGGGTTTTAATGCAGACATCTTTGACTGAGAATAAATCATTTTGTATGTTAAAGGCCATAAAACCAGCTTAACTAAAAGGGTAAGCAATAGAATAACAATACCCTGATTACTAAACAATGTACCAAGGAAGTTAAAAATTGGCCGTACAACCCACTTATTAATGGAACCAAGGATACTGCTTCCAAATTGAATAACATCCTCCAGATCATTGCCATAAGCCCTTAGTCGGCTAAACTCATTTGGGCCAGCATATATCTTCATATTGAAAGCGCCACCGGTTCCAAACTCAGCTGGAAGTGAAACTGTCGCTTCCGTTTTCTTTAGCTGGGCATCAGTTTCAGCACCCTGGACTATTGTAAATTCAGCAGTTTCAAAAGGTTTTTCAGGTATCCAGGTACTGTTAAAAAATTGATTGACTGTAGATAACCAAAGAATCTTCTTGTCTTTGTCTATTTTAACCGTAGCATCCTTAGTGTATGATACATAATCACTGTTCTCATCAGGGGATTTAAAATACAAAGTTGAGTAGGTCTTTTCGTAACTGTGATTTTTTTCTAGTTTACTAAGGTGATTGACCCATTTCAACATAATTGGTTTAGCAGCAACAATTCCCGGATCACCAATTATTTTAGCCTCATATTCAATGAGATAATCTTTAGGATCTAATTTATACCGCTGTTGTAATATGGCATTGTTAGGTAATTGTGTTTTTGTGAATATCATATCTTCTTCCATAGTGGTCTCTGAAGGAAGAATAGAGGTGTTAAGAATAGTACCGTTGGCAAGTGGGATCTGGAATTCCATTGAGTTGGCGGCATTTTCCTGGAGTTTTAAAGGATCTCTTACTTCCTTTCCAGCTTCATCTTCGCGGCTTGTCTTGTAATTCTTTAGAAAAATCTCTTTGATCTTAGCACCCTTATTCGTCACTGAAACAGTCATCAATTCGCTTTCTATAGTTTCTATCTGTTCGGGTACATTGGCGGCGATGGGAGTTATAGAACTATCTTTTACTACTTTAACTAATGTATCCTGAGTCGAACCGGTTACTAATTGAATAGCTTTGATGGAGTCAGCGACAAATTTGTTCTTAGTAGATATAACAAGTGAATCTTTCTGACGTTGTTCTATATCAGCTTTCCTACGTTGGCTGCTATTGACTTGCATCCAAACTGCAAATAGACCAGCTAAAAGTAAAAAACCAATTATATTATTTCTATCCATATTTTATTAAAAATTGTGATGCAGCCATGAGAAAGTTATGCTAGAATTGATTTTTCCACATCATGCTTTCCACAGGTTTATCAGACCTAACATTATATTTCGCACTTTGTTTTTTATTGTAGTAATTAGCGATATCACCTTCTACGGTAAAATATATCAATTGTCCGATCGGCATTCCTTTGTAGATCCTTACAAGATGTGAAGCACTGATCTCAAGTGTCCAATGGTTACAAAATCCTACATCACCCTTGCCTGCAGTAGCATGTATATCTATGCCTAACCTACCTACGCTTGATTTTCCTTCCAAAAAAGGAACAGTGGCATGTGTTTCGGTATATTCTTCAGTAATACCTAGATAAAGCATACCGGGATGTAACACATAACCATCATCCGGTATTTCAAATATATTGATCGGGTTATGTTTTTTAGCATCTAGTATTTTGTCAGTATAGGTAGCTAAATATTTGCCCAGATGCACATCATAGGAATTCGTGCCCAGTGCATTAGGTCTGAATGGCTCAACGACAATGGTTTTGTCGTCTATCCCCTTTAAAATTTGTTTGTCTGAAAGTATCATCGCTTAATAAAAAAGGAGATCAACATGAGTTAATCTCCTATTATTCAATTGTAGGATCAAAATTATTCTTCGATTATTTCGAAAGCCACTGAGGACTGAACCTCTTTATGTAAATTCAATTTAGCAGTGTAAGTGCCAATCGATTTTACTTCTTCTTCCAAAACGATCTTTTTGCGTTCGATTTCAATACCTGCCTGTTCTTTCAAAGCATTTGCGATCTGAACACTTGTTACAGATCCGAAGATCTTGCCACTTGTACCTGCTTTAGCACCGATCTTAAGTATAACATCTGCCAGTTTTGCAGCTATCTCTTTGTATTCATCCAGGCGTTTAGATTCTTTTTTATCTTCTTGTTTGATCAGTTCAGCCAACATCTTACGGTTTCCGGCATTAGCAACTATAGCCAAACCATTAGGTATAAGAAAGTTTCTTCCATAACCGTCTTTAACTTTAACAATGTCATGTTTTCCGCCTACTTTATCGATCTCTTTTAATAGTATAATATCCATTTTATTTTCTATCTACTTTTTATAAATTTATTTTAATAAATCAGCTACATATGGAAGCATGCCTAAGTGTCTTGCTCTTTTAATAGCTGTTGCCATTTTCCTTTGATATTTCAAAGAATTACCTGTAATACGGCGAGGAAGAATCTTACCTTGCTCATTTATAAATTGCAATAGAAAATCCGGGTCTTTAAAGTCAATATGTTTGATCCCAAATTTACGGAATCTGCAATATTTTTTTCTATTTTGGCCTAAACTAGGATTGCTCAGGAATTTTATATCGTCTCTTGAAGCCATGTTCAATGATTAATTTTATCGTTAATAAATATTATTTGATCTCTTCTGAATTAGTGGTAACAGGTTCAGCTGTTTCTGTCTCCTCAACAGCTACTGCTGCAGGTTCTACACGAGGTTTGGCAGGAGGACGTACAGCGGGGGTATAGGCTGGTTTTGGCTCTTCAGCTTTAACTTTTTCCTTTACTTTACCGATCTTGCCGTTTCTTTTGTCTTCATTGTACTTGATACCGAACTTATCGAGACGTACAGTAAGGAAACGCATGATGCGCTCGTCACGTCTAAGTGCCAGTTCAAGTTTGTCAATGATCTCACCTGATTCAGTTTGAAATTCAAGGGTATAATAAATACCGGTTGATCGTTTCTTAATATCATAAGCCAGCTGTTTTAGGCCTAATTCATCTGTTGCGATCAGCTTACAACCTTCGCTTT
The DNA here is from genome assembly GCA_043753405.1 of Saprospiraceae bacterium. Taxonomy (GTDB): domain Bacteria; phylum Bacteroidota; class Bacteroidia; order Chitinophagales; family Saprospiraceae; genus Parvibacillus. The sequence goes on from JAYUWT010000058.1 coordinate 4,974, forward strand.
TCAGCATGTCGGAGTAAGTGCTTACTGTCGATTTTAAATCATCGCCCGACAGTACAGGATCTACGATGAAAGTTACTTCGAATTGCTTCATTCTAAAAGAAGTATGTTTTAATTATTGAAAAATTTTAAAATAGGGTGCAAAGGTAGTTTTTATTTCACAACTCACCAAACTATTATAATAAAAAATATATGTATCAGAAGTCAGAGGTCAGAGGTCAGAGGTCAGAGGTCAGAAGTCAGATTCACACTTTACTATTACTATCACCCGGACAAAAGTTAGGGAGTTAAGAGGTTAAAAGGTTAGAAGGACGATCCAAAAGCAAAATCATCTTCCTCTTTCTAAAATTATTACTGATTACTGATTACCAATTACCTTTCTAAAGTCAGAAGTCAGAGGTCAGAGGTCAGATTTACACTTTACTATTACTATCACTTGGACAAAAGTTAAGGAGTTAAGAGGTTAAGAGGTTAGTTTCCTTGTAAAGCTTTTTTTCAAAATCAAAATGATAACAGAAGTGATGAAAAATGAAAGATGAAAGATAAAAGATAGCGTTGATAGGAGAATGTCCCCCTTTGGAGCTAGGGCTTATACACTAATACGAAGGTGCGCTTCAAGAATATGCATATTAGGTTGTTTTATAAATTTATAATTAATCGGGATGGGTAGGCGGTAGGATAACCGCCGTCCCCCCCACACCACCGGGCATACGCTTTAAC
>JAYUWT010000059.1:0-2300 GCA_043753405.1 Saprospiraceae bacterium
TATAAGCCACCGTTTTGAAAAAAATGTATGTGAGCATCAGTTAGTCCTGGAAACAGATATTTACCAGTTCCGTCGATCACTGTTACATTCTCAGGTATTTTTATTTTACTTGATTGAATTTTAGAAATTAAGTCATTAGTTATAACAACTGTTTGATTAGGAACTAATTTTTGTTTTTCAACATCGGCTACAGTTACATTGGTTATATAAGTCTGAGCGAAAAGAGAAAATGATGAAATTAGAAATAGGAGTGTGAAAAGTAATTTGTTTATCATAATTGCCTTGGTTAATTATTTTTTATTGCTATTTTTTTTTGTTGATGATTTGCTTTTCGTCCAACACGCTTGCACCTAACTTGTTTATATCCGATACTCAATATCGCACATAAAACCATATTTAGCTTCATATGCGATAAATTGTATCGCTTTATGTCAAAGATATCATTTACTTACAAACTGTCAAATGGAGATTTAATTATTGAGCAGAGTATGGTTGCTGAGAAATACCAATTTTACAATGTAATTGGTAAAAAGCCTACCCCTAACAGAAGCATTTGCTCGTGCCCTGCCTACATTCTTACGGCAGGCAAGCTCTCAAATGTTCTGACTTCACTTTGTCCTTCATTCTTCAGGACTTCGTTCCTTTTCACTTCCTTGAAAAGGTCAATTCACTGACCTTTTCTGCGTCGTTCACCCTCAGACGAGGGGAAATCTTCCTAGCCTTATCTGGGTTTAAATCTATCCTCGGGCCTTCAAGTTTTTTTCAGCAGACTCTACAGTTTTGACAATCCTTTCGGCCCTTGTTTCCTGCTTTTTAGCGTCATAGATCCATTCCAGGATCATGCGGCGGGAAGAGGGTGAGAAAGCTGAAAAATTTTCGAATGCTTTTGTGTTCTTATCAAATAAAAACCGGAGGTCATCGGGTATGATTCCATTATCGACGTCATTGAGGGCGTCCCAGGTTCCGGATTTTTTTGCATGGTCGATGAGGGCCTGTCCGGCAGGAGTCATGAGACCGAGCTTGTTCATTTTTTCTACCCTTATCTTATTGGGCTTACTCCACTTGCTCGTATGTTTCCTCGGAGTAAAATAAAGATAGGAGCTTTCAGCATCCCTCTTTAAACCTTTGCTGTCGATCCAGCCATAACATAAGGCGTGTTCCACGGATGCTTCATAATTGATTCCGGGCATTTTACTTTTCTGATGATACATGATGAGATAAACGGCCTTTTCCGATGTGCCATATTTTTCAAGCCACTGTCGCCATTCATCAGTATTAGCAGGATGAACGGATTTTATTCCCTTTATGGTCTCTTTTTCAATGTTCATCTTAACCTTTTGAAATAATTGAGTGGCTTACGAATGCGGTGATCAGGGGATTGATCTCATCAGGTGTTGATGTCAATGCAGGTTGAAATAAGGTACCAATATAGAATGAATGTTCTGTTATCTCAAAAGCCCGCACTTGTTGGTCCTGCGAAAAAGCAGTAAATTTCAGTCCGTGTTCTTTCAATGTCCCAAGGTAAGCATCATTGATGCCATAGCTGCAGAAATATTTTCCGATTATTTTGTCCCTTTGAAGAATGTCATATAATTGAGAATTACGAGAGGAGATCGTCAGTTCCTCTTCCATCGCAACTAAAGAACATTCCAGCTTGGAGATTAACAACCTGGAAGCGTCCGGATTTACTTCTTCATGGTCGGCATCGTCAATTCCACAAACGTTTCTGGCAAATTCTATGATCATATGCTGGAACCCTCCACAGTTGCCAAAAGTGGGAATCTTGTTTTCCCTTGCATATTGGATGACATCGATCACGTTTTGCATGTTTTTATAGGGCGAACCCGGTGCGATCCATAACCCACAATACATTGAGGACAGCGATTTAGAGATCTTTTCCGTGTCTGTAGGTATCCAATCAAATTGCAAGTCTTCATTAAAGTCCTTTGTCACTTGTCTGATGCTGTCATTGAGGGCGTGATGAGTGAGAAAGTATGGATTAAAATCTCCCAATACTGCAATTTTATAAACCATGATATTTTTTTAATTTTTCAAGAGTTAGAGTAGTTTTTGAAAGCTAAAAGTGTTACTTTGAATAAGGTAAAAGTTAGAAATTAGTTTACCTGTAAAGCATTTCTCCAGAATCAAAAAGATAACTAGGTCACTGCGACATTATTTTTACTTTCTTTCCTTGAAGAAAGAAAGTAACAAAGAAATTCAAGGCTCTATAATCCCGCACTTGCTGCGGGATAACGCTCACTCATTCCGAAAATGCTCAAAAATTTACGCTTGGCGTACAA
>JAYUWT010000060.1:0-5666 GCA_043753405.1 Saprospiraceae bacterium
AATGATATTGAGTTTTTTAAAAAACTAGGTTTTATAAATTATGGTGCCTTATACCCTCTTCAGACATTTAGTATCAAAAAGGAAATACTTTGGCCGGAAGTTCCTGTTTTTATCACTACAAATACTATTGATAACGATGAATATTTAATTCATTTTAGCAGGCAATTGTCCCTGGAGGTTCAAACCATATCTGACGACCAAAGAATAAGTATTCATATTGCAGCTATCCTTGTAAACAATTTTACAAATCAATTATTTACATTAGCTGATGATTGGCTAACTAAAAATAAATTGAATTTTAATATCCTCAAACCCCTTATTTCAGAAACAATAAATAAATTGAATATCCTGGATCCTTCAGAAGCCCAAACCGGCCCTGCCATTCGGCAAGATCTGAATATTATTGATAAACACAGACGGAGGCTGTCCCATGAACCGGAACTTTTAAAAATATATGAATTAATGACTGAATCAATCATCACCAGTCATAAGCAACATAACCGGAAATAAAAATATACAATAACCAAGTCAAACCATCTTATATGAAACTAATTGTATATAATATTTGTAATCAATAACATAAATCATTTTACAAACTAATCATCAATGTTTTGTTAGTTTTGCGAAAATTCAGATTTTAGTAAAAAATTATTGTTTGATCAAAAATTAATATTTCAATAATCGTTGATACATTTTAGTGTCAATAGAAATTTTAAAAAATACTATATGAGAAAAGAAGTAAAGATTGGTATCCTGGCTATAGTTGCCTTAGTTATTGTGATATTTGGATTAAAATTTCTAAAAGGCCAAAGTGTATTTTCTTCAAATCAAACTTTTTATGCTGATTATTCAAACGTTAAAAATTTAACTGTCGGGACTCCGGTCTATATTCGTGGATTTCAAGTCGGAACTGTAATAGATATTTACCTCAAGCCCACAAATTCTGAAATTGTGGAAGTTGAGGTCGAAATAGAAAATGAAATTGCGGTACCGAAAAATTCAACCCTTGAAATAGTAGATGTCGGATTGATGGGCGCAAAAGCTGTTAATTTAACTTTCGAAGGCACATCTACCGGAGACTTAGCTAAAAGTGGTGATTTTCTACAAGGAAAGACTAAAGGTATATTGACCTCTATGTTGGGTAATCCTGAAGATCTAAAGATTTATATGTCAACAATCGAAAACGGCGCCACAGGGATCCTGGATACGATCAACGATTACTTTAAAGGTATAGATAAAACTGAAGGCATCGGTCTTGCTATGAAAAATTTGTCATTAACCATTGCAAATCTGCAATTGTTGACAGATCAGCTCAATCTGTTAATAAAAGGTTCAAATGCCAGCCTTCAAGCCACATTTGCGAATCTGAATGGCATTACCGGCAACTTAAACAGTAAGAATAAAGAGATTGCATCTATGTTGGATAATTTCAATGACATTTCTGTACAATTAAAGAATGCCGAAATAGGCAAAACTATTAAAACTGCAAATACTACTTTTGAGTCAGCCAATGATAGAATGGTCGAATTAAAAACAACCCTGGATGGAGCAAACAAGGCGATTGACAACCTATCAGGCATTATTAAGGGAGTAAATTCAGGTAAAGGGACATTGGGAAAACTAGTAAGTGATGATGGATTATATCTAAATCTCGAAAGAACATCAAAACAATTGGATCTGCTTATGCAGGATATTCGTCTTAATCCAAAAAGATATGTGAATGTGAGTGTATTTGGCAAAAAACAAAAACAATATAATGTTCCGGAAAATGATCCGGCAAAGGATATTTTAGAAGTGCCGGTTGAGGAAAAATAATTTTGATCGACGGCATTAAGTTACCCGCATGTTAAGAAAATTTTATTACACATTGAGCCCGCCCATGAGGATATGGGTTAGAAAGTTAGTATACTGGCCATTAGATTTATTCCGGCAAAAAAATGATCTCATACCTCCGAAAGGCCTCATATATACAGGACGGGGGGATTATCTTTCAGTTGGAAAATATTGGGCAGAGAAATTCTCAAAGGAAGGAGGATTAAAAACAAATCATAGTTTTCTGGATATTGGAAGTGGGATCGGCCGAATAGCTGTCGGACTTGTAGATTATCTCAAAGATGGAACATATGAAGGGTTTGATGCTGTACGGCAGGGAGTAGATTGGTGTAAGTCTCATATTCAATCCAAATATCCAAATTTCAATTTTACCTATGCTGACTTGTCCAATGATCTGTACAAATCAACCGGTCAGGATGCGTCCAATTTTGTATTTCCATTTGGATCGAATACTTTTGATATCGCGGCATCTATTTCTGTATTCACTCATATGTTGCCTGAAGAAATTGAGAATTATCTCGGACAGGCATGCAGGGTACTTAAACCGGGAGGGGTGTTAATTGCCACATTTTTTGTAATTGATGAATCCTATAAGCCGGAATCTAAATTTAGTTTTCCCTTTGATTATGGACATTACAGGTTGATGGACAAAACAGTGAAATCTGCCAATGTCGCCTTAAATAAAGATTATTTACTCGCACTGTGTAAAAAATCAGGATTTGAAGTGATAAAATATGTCCAGGGATATTGGCAGAAACATATAAGTCAAGGTGACAATGATTTCCAGGATTATATTATTCTCAAAAAGATGTAATTATTCATTGAACTCTGATTTCTTATCTCTGATCTCTGATTTCTGATCTCTGATCTCTGATCTCTGATCTCAAAATGGTCGTCATGTTCAATTTATAATTGGTTTTTCTAATCTTTTCAGACGAATACCGGTAATAGGCCGGATGATCAAAGGTACCTTTTCGGCTTTAACTACTGAAGTATCCAAACCAAACCATTTCTCAGGAGATGCCGTCCATTTTTTGATAGTGATCTGTGCCGAAAGAATAAATTTCTCAATAAATTTCTCTTTGCTTTCATATGATAATACGTCTTCAAGATAAATAAACTGGAAATCTCCAATACCATTGGACTCTTTCATAAAGTGATACTTTTCCTTAAATTTAATTTCACCTTTTTCCATCATATCAGATATGACATGTCGGAGAAAAACACTGATCCTTTGCTGTACCCTGAATCCAAAGTAAAAAGTAACCCGGATCAGATCTTCTTGTACAAGAGTATTTATGTGGTACTCCATTCTAAAAGGATCATCAACGACCTGTACATTGATCATCCAGTAATAGTCAGCCCGTTTGGGTTGTTTTTGCAGTATTGAGTACAATATTCCTTTCTCCACTTCATCCTCCTTTTTAGACTTGGTTAAATAGACAAGGTGAGTTGCAAATTTAGGATAACTTAGATCATTGGAGAGGGAAACCAATTGTTCATTATAATGCTGCAATTTTACAAATTGAGTATGTCTGCCTTTGATCCTGTTGGCCCTGACCCAGATCCAGTTTAAAAATATAATTATGCCGGCAATTGCTAAAGTGATATAACCTCCATGCAGGATCTTACTTATATTGGCAGTCATAAATATTAACTCAAGACTGGCGAATAAAGCTGTCACCCCATAAATAAATACAGGATTGATCTTTTTCATTTTCATATAAAAGTACAAAAGTATGGTAGTCATCAGCATTGTAAAAGTAATGGCCAATCCATATGCAGCTTCCATCTTAAGGGGATCTTTAAAATATAACACTACTGCTACGCAACCTATGAAAAGGAAGGTATTCACCAGGGGTATATATAACTGACCTTTGATAGAGGACGGATATTCAACAGTTAATTTCGGAAACAAATTAAGTGAAATACCCTCACTTACCAAGGTGAACGAACCTGATATCAAAGCCTGACTTGCCACAATAGATGCCAAAGTGGAAATTACAATTCCAACCGGTAAAAACCATTCGGGCATAAGTGAATAAAATACACTTTTGCTATATTCCTGGCCGACATAATTCAATAAAAATGCTCCCTGTCCGAGATAATTAAGTACAAGACATATTTTGACAAAGATCCATGAGACCTGAATGTTTTTACGCCCGCAGTGTCCCAGATCACTATACAGAGCCTCAGCGCCTGTAGTACATAAGAAGATTGCTCCTAATATGGCCAATCCTTTGGGATTTTCCCTTAAAACTTCAAATGCATAATATGGATTGAATGCTTTTAACACTATAGGAGCATTCATAATATGGATAAATCCCAAAACGCCCAACATCGTAAACCAGACAATCATGATTGGTCCAAATGATTTACCTATAAATGAAGTACCAAACCTTTGCACAAAAAATAATCCAAACAGGATAAATATAACAATTGGAATAGTGGGTATGTCTTTATTGTATATTTTCAAAGCATCAATAGCAGAAGAAACAGTGATACTGGGAGTGATAATACCATCTGCTATCATCATAGCTCCACCAATTATGGCAACTATGATCAACCACTTTTTCTGACGTCTAACCAATGAAAAAAGTGAAAGGATACCACCTTCTCCATTATTATCTGCTCTAAGTGTGATCAAAATATATTTAACAGTAGTAGCAAGTGTAAGAGTCCATATTACACAGGAAATAGACCCAATGACCAACAATTCTGAAACCGGAATACCACTAACTACTGCACTCATCACATACAAAGGGGAGGTTCCGATATCACCATATATTATACCTAAAGTAATAAGTAAGCCGGCAAAACTTACTTTTTTCATATTGATATGGTTAGATGACATAAGTATATAGTTTATTATAAATTTAGAATAAAGTTAATGGACTAATTGAACTTATTTTCAAGAATCATGTGAATATGATTTATTCCATCTTCATCATAAATTTCTCCTGTTTGAACAAAACCAAATGATTCATAAAAATTTTTTAAATACAGTTGAGCGCCAATTTTAACTGGGATCCCGGGATCTTCATCCTTTAATATCCTGAGTGCCTCATGCACTAATTCCTTCCCATATCCTTTTCCTCTTCCACTTAATGTAGTTAAAATTCTGCCTATCGAATAATAACCATCGTAAGGTTTCCCCGGAGGCAACAATCTGCAATAGGCTACCAATTCATTCGACAGGCTATATCCAAATACATGGAAAGCTGTAATATCGAGCCCGTCCAAATCCTGATACAGACAGTTTTGTTCAATTCCAAAAACTTGTTGTCGCATGTAAAGTATATTATACAATGCAATGGAAGTAAGTTCCTTAAAAGGTATAACTGAAAATGTGAGCACTCCAATTTTATTTTACAATTTCAAAAGAAATGACCTGGCTGAGGTTCTTAATTTTATCATCTTTCTCGTCCTGAGATAAAACTTCAGCAAAGAAAATTCTTCTTTTTGAGGTATGGCCGTCATCTAAGGTAAATATAAGTTCCAAACAAGTCACTTCATTTTCAGATTTAAACTTATATTTTACAGACTGGACCTTTTCTCTGTTTTGTTCGGCAAAAGCTACCAGTTCGTCTTCTGTCACAGAACAAGCAGACCAAAAATCCCTATTATTTATTGCAACATCGTTCAATCTGTTAAGTACAAGTTCCTTACCAAGATAAAATAACAAATTGCCTACCTGAGGGCCTTTATCCTTGTTCAGAAATAAATTATACATCGCTTTGAAACTTGTCTTAGGCAATGTCGGTACTAATCTGGATGAATCAAAGATCTGCTGTTGGATAAGATTTTCCTTCCATTCAATATTGACCAGATCT
>JAYUWT010000061.1:0-5663 GCA_043753405.1 Saprospiraceae bacterium
CTGACATTCTGGATTGCTCATACACTCTTTGTATCATTGGTTTACCTCCGATATCTGCTAAAGCTTTTCCCGGAAATCTGGCAGATGCATATCTCGTAGCAATTATTCCTAGTATTCTCATATAGTTAAGCGCAAGTTATGAAAATTAACTTAATGGTATTGAAAAAATGGACGAAACATGCTTAAAAAATAAGTTAGCGATATTTCCATATAAAGAGTTTTTGTCTGTGTGTAGTTGCCTAAAATATGAAAGAATCAGTAAATTTAGGCTCTTTGATTTATTTAATAAAAATATTAAAAAAAATTTTGATGGATGCGAACAGTTGTTATCTTTGCACCGCTTTGTACCATAAGTCATCAAGTTGACCAGATTATAAGCAAAATTGGTTCGGTAGTTCAGTTGGTTAGAATGCCGCCCTGTCACGGCGGAGGTCGCGGGTTCGAGTCCCGTCCGGACCGCAAACAGCCTCGGAGAGATCCGGGGCTTTTGTATTTGGTAAAAGTTTATAGTTGTCAAAATAGAATTTTGGTGAAAAATCCAGTAGCAAGTGCGGGATAGGTACAGCCAACACTCAGCACATGGGATCTGGGGCTTTTGTATTTTAGCCATTTAATTAAAGCAATACAAAAACAAATGGCGCCTTGTCACGTGCGGAGGTCGCGAGGTTCCCTGCCTGCCTAAGACGGCAGTCAGGCAGGGAGTCCCGTCCGGATCGCAAACAGCCTCGGCGAGATCCGGGGCTTTTGTATTTTAAAAAATTCTGATAAGATCAAAATGGAATTTTGGTGACACTAGAACGTAGGCACAGCCTACGCTCAGCACATGGTCATAATTATTATATTAGTAGTTAAATGATTTGCATTCTATCATCAGATTAAAATTAATAGAAAATTTAAAAATATTAAACGTGGTTCGGCGTAGGCTATGCCTACGTCATTGTGTCATCAAATTTTCAATTTGAAATAAATAACCATGAACTTTATCTATTATTCCAAAACATTTTATCTTCGATACGCAATAATGGACAATCTTAATCATGAAAGCATTCGCACTTTGTTTTATCTTAATTTTAATTAATAAAACTGTAATGGCGCAACAAACTTTAAACGGTGAATACTATTACAGGAAAACAGAACTGGCTTCAGGCTTTAAATTTGCACCGGATGCCAAATTTGAATTTTTCTATATGTACGGAGCCTCTGACAGAAATGCGACAGGCACTTATAGGGTTGAGGGTGATTCTTTAATACTGAAAAGTGACAAAGAGGGTGGCAAGGATTTTAACATTGATAAACAAAGTAAAGAAACAGGAAATATTCGAATTAAAATTAATTCTCCTAATAATCCGTATTTCGCTTCCAATGTGTTGTGTATGTGCCTCATTGATGGGAAGGAAAATGAGTTTATATCAGACAAAGATGGTTTGATCGAAACTAATTTTCAGAGTTGTGACCAGATATTTTTGCAACATCAATTATTTCCTGATGCAGGGACATTGATCAAAGATGTGAATAATGAAAATACATATTTTGAACTTTCTTTGAATCCTTCATTAGAACAGGTTAGTTTTAAATGGATCGACTTCACAATCGATGGCAATACTATTAGTTGCGGACCAAACTATTTTCTGCCATTTGAGAATATTAAGTTTGTAAAGAAAGAGTAATTTTGATTACTTAACACAAAATCCAGCCGTGTTTTATGAGATACCTTTCATTCTATTATATTTTATTGTTTATAATTCTTTTAATTCCTTCCACTTCATCTGGACAGCTGCTAAACGTGGAGAGTATGCGTATCAGGACGGACACTACCGGATGGTTTGGTGAAGTCGGTTTAAACGGCGCCTATGTTCAAAGTGCCACCACAGTTGTCCAGGCTGAAGCAAGGGGCATCATCGAATACAAGGGAAAAAAAGACCTCATACTTTTACTTGGTAATTATAGTATTCTGACGGGTGATGGAGCAGACCTGATTGATGAATACATGCTGCATCTGCGCTATAATTATAAGTTCAACAAATGGTTGAGATGGGAAGTTTTTGGCCAGTTACAACAAAACGAGATCCTGAATATTCACGAACGCATCTTAGTAGGAACTGGGCCCAGATATAAAATCGCTGATAATAAAATAATGAGATTATACCTGGGAACAATGATCATGAGAGAATTTGAAAGGGAGTCCGACCCTGAACATACCACCCATGATGATTACAGGATTAGTAGTTATCTTACATTTAATATAACTCCGGCTGAAAATCTTGAAATAGTAAGTACGACTTATTATCAGCCTAAGACTTCGGATTTTACAGATTATAGACTTTTAAATCAGAATTCATTGAATGTTAAGGCAGGAAAACATTTTGTTTTCTCCATTAATTTTCAATTTATGTACGATGCAGCTCCGGCCCATGGGATTCAAAACAGGACATCAAAAGTATCCACAGGATTAGGATATAAATTTTAATTTTATCTGAAAAACAAAACGAAATGAAAAATATATTTTTTGCAATTTTAATGTGTGCTATTATCTTCCAAATGTCATCTTGTAAAGTTGATTACAAATACACGCCACCTGACTATAAAGTTCAAGTATCTGAAGGCTTATATGTTAATCAAAGTTTGTTGGACGCTGTGAGTGATACATCTTTAATGTGGAATATTCCCAGACTCGGAGAACAGATAACGATCCTGAAAGGAGATACGATAGAGGTGGATAATTTTATTGAAAAAGGCCGGTTTCATTTTACTTACCTCAATGACTCTGTATTTAAAATTGATCCACTGATGTATGGCTCTGTTTTTACATTTCATGTAAATAGTGAATCAGAATTACACCTGACGGATACTTTAAATAATAAGGATGGCAAGGCTACATTATTTGTAAAAACCGAAAAACCATTCGCGCATCTATTGAATAAAAAATTTGTTGCAGGGAATTACATTGATGAAAAAAATAAAGTCAAAAATACGATCATTTTCGGTGCCGATGGAAGTATAAAGAACTGGAATTACACAAGTTATGAACTATGTTATGCTGGAGATTGTGCAGAAATGCCCACTAAGCCGGCCAACATAATAATTCTTATTTCGGCAAAAGGCATGGAATTTATGGTATTTAAAGTTGAAAAGAAAGTTGCCGGCAGGTACATCACCTTCCACAAATTAAGACCTTCCATTGAGGATGAAAAAGGTAATATGGCATTAACAAATGACTCAATAGTATTGAAGAATATCTATTGATGAGTTATCAGGACTTTCGACAATATTAAATTTTATTAAAGTAATATTTAATGAGATCATTACTCAGATGACTTTAAAAATAATTTTACTCGCTTCTTTACTTTTGGCATGTAGCTTGTTGTGGAGTTGCACAAGGTCAGTTGAGAAACTACCCGTGAGGACTATTGATTCCAACTGGTGGAATTCGTTAAGTGAAGAATGGAAAACGATCCTGTTGATCAATCAGAATTTTTCCAAACAAGGTGTGGATATTTTTAAACTACAGGAGCAATATTTAAACAGGTTAAATAACCAGGATGATGAGCCCCTATCCCCTCAAAATACAGCGCTGCATGAGTTGATCAGGAAGCGGAGTTTCCAACTCGGAGTCACTGATCTTTATAACCATGCTGTCAGGAATGAATGGATGACTGAATGTAAGGATATTGATCTTATATCCCTTCATCAACTCGATACGATCTATATGACAAATGGTCCCGGAGATCTGACACCCCTGGAATATTTTCCGCAATTAAAAGTATTGGTACTCAATAGTTGTGGCGTAGGGCTCGCCGGTTCAGTTTCCAAACCTCTTGATTTGAGTCCTTTGAAACATTTAAAAGAATTAAAAGTCCTGCATTGCTCTTCAATTGCTTTGGAAAATCTGGATGTATTAAGGTCTCTTAACGGATTGGAAGAATTGTATTGTGAACAGAGCAGTATTACTTCACTTATGGCATTAAAGAATCTTAAGAAGCTACGAAAATTGTCCTTTGGTCCCGGGATAGAAAAAGTAAGTGAAGCTGCAGAACTGATAGAATTAGAAGAATTATATATAAGGGGTTGTAAAAAAGTACCGGATCTGAGCAGATTGAAAAAACTAAAAAAATTATCAATAGAAGAAGGAGAAATGGCAGTTGTAAATTCAACATACAGGATTAAAAACATTGACTTTTTAAAGGATCTGAATGCCTTGAAATATCTGGATATTTATTTCACTTCTTTTGCCGGCAGCAATGAACATTTCATACATATGAAGAACCTCAAAGCAGTTACCTTACCATCCAGCATGTCAAATAATGAGGTACTTGAATTGATGTGTGAACGAAAAGATCTGAAAGTGATCAATTCGTATTCTTTTGAATAACAATTTTCAATAAATCAAAATGAAATTTATCAAAGATTACTTTAAGTTCATGGCTTTTATGTTTAAGATGATCTTTAAGATATTCAAGCTGGCGCTTGTTGTCACAGGTATTATCACAATAGTCCGATGTGGTTCAGGATTTACCAAAAAAGGAGATAAAGTATATTACAATGGTGAGGAAGTAGGAGAAGACTTTGTAGTGCTCAATGATGAATTTGCAAAAGATGATTCTACCGTATATTATAAAATGTATGGTATTCCCGGAGCAGATGTTTCATCATTTCAGGCAATAAGTAAGCATTATGGAAAAGATTTGCGTTCAGTATTTTATTGTGATGAATATAGAGATGGGCAAACTTATTTTACTACTAAAAACAAAAAAATAATTAACATTAAAAATGCTGATCCTGCAACATTTGAAATGGTAGGTGACACTTATTCCGGATATGCAAGAGATAAATATAGCGGGTACTTCAATGGAGAAAGTTTTGATGTGGCCTACCCGGCCACCTTGACTCTGATAGGTGGCTCACTGCTTAAAGATAAACTACATGTTTATTATAAGCAGGTACCTATCACCGGAAGTGATCCGGCTTCTTTTCAGAAAATAGATAATTACTATTTCAAAGATAAAAACAAGGTATATACTTTATCAAATGATTCTAAAGTAGTGGCCCTTCCTTGCGATTTAACTTCATTTGTAGTTCTGGAATTTCCTTATTCAAAAGATGCCAAAAGAATTTTTTATAAAGACCAGGCTATTAATGTTTCAGGTGTAAATTCTTTCAAAATTATAGGTAATAATTATTCAAAAGACGGACAAAGTGTTTTCTTCAAAGAAAATAAAATTGAAGGTGCCGACCTCAAAACATTTCAGGTGGATTCCGGATATATTAATACAACAGGTGAATCATATTATGCCAGGGATAAAGTGCATGTATATTGGCAGAATAAGTTATTCAGAATTGCTGACGCCGCTACATTTATAGCATTAGACCATGGTTACACTAAAGATAAAAACTATGTCTATTATGATCGGAAAATAGTCCTCCAGGCTGACCCTGCCAGTTTTACCGTATATGAACATATGATGGGTGAAGCAGATGCAGAAGACATAAAGGGAAAGTATGGTTTGGGTAAAAAGCTATAGTCTTTAATACTTAATTTTATTATGTTACAAGCGCTATTGAAAACTTAATCCTGTTGGTAAAACCGTCATAAATAAAACCTGTGGAATGGGAAATTATGTTTAATTAAAACTCAATGTGAAATTTATCATTTGTAAAATATACAA
>JAYUWT010000062.1:0-2288 GCA_043753405.1 Saprospiraceae bacterium
CCGTCAAACCAAAAAATGGGGGCTTTCTTCGCATTCGAATCAATAGCACGTATTACTATTATGCTGATGTCAATTTTTCGGCCTGATTTGGATTGAGTGTTTTCGAAAACTGATAAAGTACCACAAAGGACAGTTGAATCCAACTTAGCTAAATCACACGGATTTAATCTTTGGACCATTGTACGTTCAGAAGGAGGTAAAGTACAATTAACCTTAATCACAATTAACACCACGATTATCAATGCAATCTTCACCATTATATATTGTGTAATTTATTTGACAAGAACAATCTGGTTCGTTTCTTCACAACCAAAGTGAGAATGGATCGATGAGTGTCATGCCATCATCATGAACTATTATGAACTGAATATTACAAAAAAGCATTTAGATAGTCCCATCACATTGTATTCAGGAAGATATGCATTAATTTATTCTCATTCATTTTCTTTAAACCAATTACCTTTAGTACAGCCAGGTGCTATTTGTACAAAATAATAAGCGAATGACCACTCCAGCAGATAAATTTTCCTTTAAGACATTCTTGCTCCTGATTGCAGCCGGCGTCATCAGCACCCTGATCATGGACCTGGCAGGGGGTGCCTTCCGTGCAAGTGGATTGACGGCAGGCGTTCCACCTGATCTAACCGGCAAATGGATTGAATCGAGCATGAAGGGAATTGTTTTTGTTGAGGACATCCGGACCAGTCCAGGAGAACCGATTGCCATTGGGCGATTCCTGGTCTATCACTACCTGATCGGTATCATGCTGGCTATCCTTTTCTACTTCATTATTTCGATGTTCAGGATAAAACCTGTTGCATGGTGGGTTCCGGTCATCTACGGTTTGGCCACAACTCTAATACCAGGTTTGATTATGTTTCCGGGAATGGGATTCGGTATCATGGGACAAAATGGACCTGAAGAATATTTGTTGATGCGCACAGCACTGATCAATCATTTGTTTTATGGTATCGGACTTATGATTGCATTCCGTTGGCTGATCAAAAATTCAGTTACTTTTTCAAAGGCTGTTCCAGTCGGAGTGACAGGATAATCGCTAGCGATAAGCAAACCTTAACCGCATCTTATATTTTACTCCAACATCTCTGATCTTTTCATCCGTTTCATAAGAACATATCCCGATCATTGCTCTGTCCCGGTTCACGCGGCTCATATCCGAAAGGTCTTCGGGTATCATGAAATTCAATTTTAACTCAGGCCTTGGATGATCAGAAGTTTCTTGCCAGGGGATTGTCCACTTATATGCTTTAGATCCCTTATATCCGGTATAAGAATAAATAGATGCCAACTCTCTTGGATGTAGATGTCCTTGTCGTATCGTTTCCTGAAATCGATCAATTCCAAAATGACTGATTGGATCATACGAATGAAGAAGGGTTACAATAACTTTAGAATTTCCTGCTCCGCAATCATCCAATCCTGCAGGTCCTTGTTCTTTATTGGGGTCGAGTAATTTTTCATCAATTCCAACAACACGATCCGAAACAAAAACTAATGAATCCATAAGTGAAATTATCCGATCATAATTTGATCTAAGTATAATTGGATACTGCTCATTCATTTTACTGTTCTGCTCCTCTCTATACCGTCGGGAAAATTCGTAGCTTAAATCCCTATCAATCGTTGCGAGATATTTTTTCTTGTAATCAGCCTGTTTGCTGGCCAGCATTTCCCATTCGTTGTCGGATAAAAAAGAATTGACCTGGTAATGTTTTTTAAAACAATCACAATTGTAACCACCCTCCATGGCCTTTTCAATATATTTCAGACATGCATCTTTGTCTTTTTGAATTGCAGCCAATTGAGCAGCAATGATGTAATCTTTTGTAAAAGCCCAATCAACGGAATTAAAAGCTGAATCAAGTAAGACCAAAGCATCAGAAAAATTTTCTTCCGCAATCTGATTTTCGGATTCCACTATTATGTTGTGGTAAGTCAAATAACTGTTCTGACCTTTCATGCCAGCATTGAAAAGGAGACTAGTGATCAATACCAGGAATTTCGATTTCATAGTTTTTATCGATGGTCTGCATTTTCTTTATCTCAAAACGATAAATGACATAATTCCTGTATGCACCCCGTCAATGAGCTTCAGGAAATACATGCCGTTTGCTAAACCTGATACATCAATATTCATTTCTCCTTCCTGATTCAGATTCAATTTCCGGGAAAGTAGTATTCTGCCTGCAGGATCAGCTATAAAAACTTCTGCATGAGTAGTGAGTGTTTCCACCGATAGGTTTATTGATTCCATGGCAGGATTTGGA
>JAYUWT010000063.1:0-15984 GCA_043753405.1 Saprospiraceae bacterium
ACACCAAATCAAACACCTATTCACGCAAATGTTGGATATAATTAGCATTGGCCTATCGACCAATGCTCTGTGGAGACGCTCTTTCAGAGCTGGTATTAATATGTGGATGAAAAATTTAATCACCAATAAATTTTAAATTATGGGACAATCACTTGTGAAAAATTACGTGCACATAGTTTTTAGCACGAAGTATCGGACGCCTTGGATTCTGGAGGATTATGAAGAAATATTATTTCATTATTTAGGAGCACTATGTAAAGATCAGGATTGCAACCCTATCAGAGTGGGTGGATATCTCGATCATGTCCATATATTATGTAACCTCTCAAAAAATATTGCATTATCCACTCTGATTTCTAAGGTTAAATCTGTTTCTTCGGGTTGGTTTAAAAAAATAAATGACGATTTAAGGGGATTTTATTGGCAACACGGATATGGCGCATTTTCCGTCAATCCTTCTTCATTAAATTCAATAATAAAATATATAGATAATCAAAGGGCCCACCACGAGGAACAATCTTATCAAAATGAATTCCGTGGTTTTATGAGAAAATATAAAATGGAATTCGATGAGAGGTATGTTTGGGATTGATGGATTAATGACGGACAGCATTGACCTTTCGATCAATGCTGGGTGGAAACGCTCTTACAGAGCTAAAACCATTTGAAGCTCTGAAAGAGCGTTTCCCAAAGCAACTATGCGTAGCTTGTTGCGAAAAATACAAAATTATAGCGAGATGGCATCGCCGCTCGCCCCCTAATAATATAAAAACAATTTTTTTCTAAAAACACCTAATTTCACAATTATGAATGACCAATATTCACACACCTCCATAGAGTTATACATATCCAATATTTATGGAGATAACGACGCCGATGACCTAGCTAAATTCGAAAAATTAGACATCTTATACAAGAGTATGTTGAATTTTGTAACGGATGCATTCAAGATCCCTTTTAATACCGTTTTTGCGCAGGTAGCCTTTGTTTCAAGCCATCTTAAGTTGGAAGGAAGGCTTTCGCAGGCATTTCATTTTTATAGGATCTATTTTTTAAATTCCGGAAAGACGGGTCTTCAATTTGATCTGAATTTACAATTGAAGGTCCGCGTAGGTATACTTAGTCTTTTGACAGATAGTATATTTAATATCAAAAGTGAGACTCTCACAGAGGAACAATTGTTTGCCTTCAGGCACACCAAAACACAGAGACATCATACAGAATTTATACCCTACATCAGATTTTCAGTTTCATCCTTGGAGCTGCAAAATGGTTTTTTCACGGGATTAAATGAAAATGACCCCGGTGAGGAAAAAAAGGTTATCATCGATCCCATGTATCAGGAAGCTTTGCTCATACATTTGAAAGAAGAAATGCCATATTTCACGCTTCCGTGCGATGTGGGTCTTATAAATGTAAAGGTTGTAAAAGGGGATTATATACCTGAGATGGTCATTTTGATCCCGGATTTTTTATTGGATGTGACGGCAGTGGCGGAATGTTACAGTTATGACGGATCAAATGCAAAGTTGCATTTTCTCAAAAAATTCACACCGAAATCCACCTCAGAATCCTTGTTTATAGGCCTAAGTGCAAACTATTTCCTTGATGAACTTGTAGTAAATCCGGAAATCACCTACGAACAACTGCTTCCAAATCTTTTTAAAATCAGCCCGCTTTACCTCGCTGCGCGCACCAATGATGAAATAAAACAAATGGCACAAAAAGCCGGGCTTCATTTTTACAACCTGCAGCAATTTGTTTTCCGGGCCCGCGAATTTGATAAGTTGAAATTGTCCAAGACCCTTATCGAGCCAAGTTATTGTAGCCCAAAATATGGTTTCCAGGGTCGACTCGACCTCTTCATCGACGATGAGGAAAATAGAGCTATCATAGAATTAAAAAGTGGCAAAACCTTTCGGCCAAATTCATACGGCCTCAACATCAGTCATTATATTCAGACACTTTTATACGATCTTTTGGTCAAAAAAGACTTTAAGGTCGATAAAGAAACAAAAGCATATATTCTTTATTCAGCGTTGTCGCAGGATAGTCTGAGATATGCCCCTCCGATCAAGTCGGAACAAATGGGAGCTTTGATCGTACGCAATCAGGTTTTGACCATTGAATACCGTATCAGCCTAATCGATGCCAATGGTTGCGATCCTACCAATGTCTTTAGTATAGCAGATGACCTAAAAGATTTGGGTTTGAGCGGTTTTTCATCCAGTGATCTCAACAGGCTCAACCTGACTCTGGAGTCACTGAGTGAACTACAATTAAAATACCTGAAGTCATATGCCGGTTTTATAGCAAGGGAATACTTCGGTAGTAAATCAGGATTTATGAGGGACAGCCATACCAATGGCCAGGCGGCACTTTGGCTGAACAATCCTGCTGACAAGATCGAAAACCACAATCTGATGGGTTTCCTTCAGTCGAGTGATGTGAACATCACCGAAACAGATACGATGGTTGCCCTGAACAAATCAGAACGGACAGATATTTTGGCTGATTTCAGAATAGGTGATATCATCTTGCTGTATGCCACTGACGAAGAAGGGAATTTTCTATGGGAGGGCAGGCAGGTCTTCAAAGGGACTTTGATCGCCAACAATGAACAAAGTGTGGTCATGCGGCTGCGCGCCAAACAAAACAGAACCGACCTCTTTTACGCTTCAAATTTCTGGAACATCGAAAAAGACGTCATTGACTCCGGATTCGGCGGTCAGTTCAAAAGCCTTATAAGCTGGGCAGCTGCAGATAACCATAGAAAAAATGTCCTTATGGGAGTCATTCCTCCACGTCGCCCACAAAGGGAGATAGAATTGATCGGTTATCAAATGTCAGATTTTCATAAAAACCTCATTGAAAAAGCCCTGTCGTGTGAAGATTATTTCCTGCTCTGGGGTCCGCCCGGTACAGGCAAGACCAGTTTTATGATCAAAAATATGATCCACATCCTGACATCCAATGTCGAAAAACCATTGCTGGTATTTGCGTACACAAACCGTGCTGTTGATGAGCTTTGTGAGGCAATAGAGTCTTTAGGAGATAGTCATAAGAATTCTTACATCCGCATTGGTTCGAGATTTGGGACGGATCCGGCATATGTTGACAAGTTGCTGGATGTATGTCTGGGCGATATTCACAATCGAAAAGACTTATTGGACCTGCTTCATAGCAAGAAAATCATCATTGGGACTGCATCTTCCCTGCTTGGAAAGTCAGAATTATTTGACTTACTATCATTCGAATGGGCATTGATCGACGAGGCTTCTCAAATCCTCGATCCTCAGATCCTCGAGATATTGACCAAAGTGGACCGTTTTGTGATGATCGGTGATCATAAGCAACTGCCAGCTGTGGTTACCCAGCACAAACAATGGACAGAGGTCAGTGATGAAGAAATGAATGCAGCCGGGATCCATGATCTTTCACAATCCTTGTTTGAAAGGTTGTACCTCAGGGCAGTGGACCAGGGATGGGATTGGGCTTATGGTCTGTTACATCAGCAAGGCAGGATGCATGAAGACATTATGGCTTTTCCTGCAAGGCATTTTTATCAGGGACATTTAACGACATTGTTACCAAGGCAGGTGGAGGCAGAATATCTGCTTAAAAGCCTTGAAACAGGTTCATCAGGTTACATGGCAGCCTTATCGGACCGCAGAGTGTTGTATCTGGCGGCAAGTCAGTCATCTCTTGGCTTTCACAAAATGAATGATGTCGAAGCGACTTTGATCAAAAACATACTTTTGGATCTTTATCTTTTATATCAAAATTCCGGAAGATCACTTGAGACTATCTCACTTGGAATTATTACCCCTTTTAGAGCGCAAATCGTCAACATTTCCAACCTGCTTGAAACTCTTCCTTTCAAACTGGATGTCACGGTGGACACAGTTGAAAGATTCCAGGGAGGCGCAAAAGACATTATATTATTGTCTATGGTTGTTTCCACACCCGGACAGCTGCAGTCGATTGTCTCCCAAAATAAAGACGGCATCGACCGCAAGATGAATGTGGCATTGACCAGAGCAAAGGAGAGGCTTATCATGGTGGGTAATAAGGAAGTTTTGTCTACAGCGGCTTATTATAAGGAGTTTATTGAGGAATACGGAATTCAATTAATAACGAATAGTGAATAGTGAATAATGAGAGCTGGCTGACTAGAATAATTGGAGATTTTATCGATTAGTCTAACATGTATCTTTTTAAGATGGAAGAGATAAGAAAAGGAATCACTTAGTTAAATTCCCCTCTGCCTGATCGCTTCATAAAGCAATACCGCCGCACTTACCGATACATTGAGCGAATCATTGTGACCCAGCATCGGGATCTTTATGATCTCATCGGCAGCATCTCTCCAGAATTTGGTCAGTCCTGTATCTTCAGCCCCGAAAACAAAGGCTGTGCGATTTTTGTAATCAGCATCGGTATAAAATTGCTCTGTCTGCAAAGCCGCGGCGAAAACTCGGATATTATTTTCTTCACACCATTTCCTAATTGTGCCGGCGTCACCAAAAGCGATCTGATTGGAAAAAACTGTGCCAACACTTGACCGAATGACATTGGGATGAAAAAAATTGTGCTGTTCCTGGCTTAGGATGACGGCATTAGCACCCACAGCGTCGCAGGTCCTTAACACAGCACCAAGATTACCGGGTTTTTCGATTCCTTCCAAAATAACAATAAGCGGATTTTCCGGAAGTTGAATGAGGTCCAGCGACAATTCCGGTTCGCTCATGACAGCAAGCATATAACTTGCATCTTCCCTGTATACCAATTTGCTGAAAAGAACATGACTCAACATCGTTACTGGAATATCCTCAAATTCTTTTTCAGGAAATGCGACCCTGTACTTCTGGTCAAGATAAACTTCCTGGATAGTATAGTTGTGCCCCCGGGCAACCCTTATCTCCTTAAGGCCTTCGACAATAAAGAGCTTCTGCTGACGACGAAATTTGTTGTCAGTAGACAACTTCAGAAGGTTTTTGAAGCGTTCGTTTTGAGGGCTTTCAAGCAGGAGCATGGTGGAAGGATTTGGGTTGCAAGGTAAAGAAAAATAAAAAAAATTACCTTAAGTTCTTAAATATGGATGGTTTCTAGATTTTTCAATTTTTAATAAAGCATGTAAGATTTATCTTTACATTTATTACAATGCTTTTAATATCAATATTTCTTTAACTTTAAAAATCTTTTTTCGTTTATATAATTAAAATTGGCTTTTTACTTTGCGTTATAAATTGATCTTATGAAAGAACAAATAATAAATGTTGACCTTGAAATATTGGGCGGCACCCCAGTCTTTAATGGTACAAGAGTTCCGGTTAAAAACCTGTTTGATTATTTAGAATCGGGTGAGACAATAGACGTTTTTTTATCAGATTTCGAATCAGTAAGTAAAAATCAGGTTTTAAAAGTTCTTGAAATGTCAAATAAACTTTTGGAAAGCTCATCAAACATATTAAATGAAAATCTTGCTTGATGAATGTTTACCGGCAAGGTTTAAAACCTACTTACTCGATCATGATGTTTATTCGGTTTATGAACTTGGTTTAAGTGGGGTCAAAAATGGAAAATTGCTAAGGTATTGTAAGGATAATCATTTTAATATCATTTTAACAATTGATAAAAATATGATGTATCAGCAAAATTTAAATAATTACCCAATCTCAATTGTAGTATTGAATTCAAAATCAAGTAAGATTGAAGAACTTAAAACATTCTTACCCGAGTTTGAAAAAAACATTACCGGCTTTGAGAAATCTAAAGCATATATTTTAAATAAGTAAGTCTTATTGAAATCAACTCTCAAATTCCCAAAATAAAAAATTTTATATCATTTGATTGGTTCCAGATTTTGATATCTCAATGCCATTCAATAATACTCACTTGTAACATCACATTTCATTTCTCAATTTCCCCTTTTTTTACCACCTTTGCCCATAATAAATATATAACAATGGATTTATTTGAAAGACTGCAAGCTTCCGATCAGGGCCACCTGGGTAAATGGTCTGAAGAAGCAGATGGATATTTTATGTTTCCTAAATTGGAAGGGGAACTTGGCCCAAGAATGCAATTCAATGGTCATGAGATCATTAACTGGAGCATCAATAATTATCTGGGCCTGGCTAATCACCCCGATGTAAGGGAAGCTGACACGCGCGCCACAGAACAGTGGGGACTTGCCTATCCTATGGGGGCACGCATGATGAGTGGTAATACAGCAAAACATGAACAACTGGAGCAGGAATTGGCAGATTTCGTTGATAAAGAAGCATCTATCCTTCTAAACTATGGATATCAGGGTGTAATCTCTGCCATCGACTGTATGGTCACCAGACATGATGTGATCATATATGACTCAGAAAGCCATGCCTGCATCGTGGATGGAGTACGCCTCCATCTTGGTAAACGGTTCTCTTTTGATCATAATAATGTCGAAAGCCTTCGCACCAACCTGCGCCGTGCTAAAAATCTTACAGATATTTCAGGAGGAAGTATACTGGTCATCACTGAAGGTGTATTTGGAATGCGTGGAGATCAGGGTAAACTCAAAGAGATCGTCGAACTCAAAAAAGAATTTCAGTTCAGGTTGTTTGTCGACGATGCCCATGGTTTTGGTACATTGGGCAAAAATGGAGCAGGAGCCGGTGTAGAGCAAGGTGTACAGGATGAGATCGACCTTTATTTTGCCACATTTGCCAAGAGTATGGGAAGCATCGGTGCCTTTATAGCAAGCACTAAACCAGTGATAAAATACCTCAGATTCAATATCAGGTCTCAGATATTTGCCAAGGCTATGCCAATGCCTTTAGTCGTTGGCAATCTCAAACGTCTGGACATGATCCGTGCAAGTGCAGAGCTGAAAGATAAACTTTGGGAAAATGTGGATTACTTGCAGGACGGCCTCAAAGAAAGGGGTTTTAATATAGGTGATACCGATTCTTGCGTAACTCCAGTTTACCTCAAAGGAACTATAGAAGAAGCGATGGTCCTGGTGCGTGATCTTAGGGAAAATTATCATGTATTCTGCTCTATGGTAGCGTATCCGGTCATACCGAGAGGAATGATCATCCTGAGATTAATACCTACAGCAGTTCACACTAAAGCAGATATAGACGAAACATTAACTGCTTTTAGCATTATCAAAGACAAACTTGAAGCGGGTATCTACAAGACTCAGGCAGATGAGATCTATGGTGTTCCAAAATTATCTTCTGCCACCAATTGATTTCATTCATTGTGTTTTTTTTAAAGATCAAAATTACAAACCGTGAAGCCAATAATTAGTGGAATTCAGCAAATAGGCGTTGGTGTCTCGGATGTTCACGAGGCTTGGAATTGGTACAACAGAGCCTTCGGTATGGACATTCCTGTGTTTGAAGAAGCAGCCACAGCGGCCCTGATGTTGCCTTACACGGGAGGAAAACCTCAGGATAGGCACGCCATCCTTGCTTTAAATCTTCGGGGTGGTGGCGGTTTTGAGATATGGCAGTACACGAGTAGAACACCGCTGGCATCACCTTTTGATGTTCAACTTGGTGATCTTGGTATATATATGGCAAAGGTGAAGACCTCCAATATTAAAAAAGCTTTTGGCCATATGATCGATTGCGGTGCTGTTTTACTTTCTGAAGTGACTAAATCCCTCAACGGTAAACAGCATTTTTATATCAAAGACCCTTATGGCAATCATTTCGAAATAATCGAACAAAATGATTGGTTCAGTTATAGCCCCGGACTGTTCGGAGGTTGTTGCGGAGCAGTGATCGGTGTTTCAAATATTGAAAAATCAAAATTATACTACAGGACCATCCTCGGTTATGACAAGATAGCAGGGGAGACAGAAATTCTCGATCCCGATTGGAAAAATCTTCCTGGAGGAGAAAAAAAGTTTGACAGGGTAGTACTCACTCACGAAAACAAGCGCAAAGGCCCATTTTCAAAATTATTGGGATTTTCTTCAATTGAATTAATTGAGGCATTGAACTACAAGCCCGAGAAGATCTATGCAAAAAGATTTTGGGGAGATCTTGGTTTCATACATTTGTGTTTCGACATTCAGGGAATGCCCGAGATGAAACACCTGTGTGATCAGTTCGGGTATCCATTTACAGTGGACAGCAGTGATTCATTCGATATGGGTGAGGCTGCGGGCCACTTTTCTTATGTAGAGGATCCGGATGGCACCTTAATTGAATTCGTAGAAACCCATAAAATCCCTATTTTGAAAAAGATAGGATGGTATCTTAACTTAAGGGATCGTGATCCTGAGAAGGCCCTTCCTAACTGGATGTTGAAGGCATTGAGGTTTTCAAGAAAAAGGCTTTAACGTGATCATTATGGGAGAGATCACAAAACGGAAGTCCACCCCCTGCCCCCTCCAAAGGGGGACATCTTCCCAAGCTTTGCTGTGGTTGATTTTTGAAGTGTGAGCAAACTTGTCAAAAAAACCGTAAACATTATCGGCGCGGGAATTTCCGGCCTGTCGGTTGGTTGTTATTTACAAAAAAATGGTTTTAAGACTCAGATATTCGAAAAACACTCCATTCCCGGGGGATTATGTACGAGTTGGCAGATCGGGGATTATACTTTTGATGGTTGTGCTCACTGGATCCTTGGAACAGGGCCCGGAAGTGCATTTTATAAGATGTGGTCTGAACTGATCGACATGGATAAGATGCCCGTCATCAACCATGAATACAGGATACAGCTTGAGGTCAGAGACAATTTCAATAAATACGGCGACAAATTATTTTACCTGTACAATGATCTTGATCAATTACAAAAATACTTGCTTGACCTTGCACCGGAAGATGAAGTTCCAATAAAAGAACTCATAGGGCTTATCCGAAAGTTGCAGAAGTTCGACCTGCCCCCTGTTGATTATGACGATGGCTGGTGGAATAAGATAAAAAGAAATATTGGTCGCTCCAAATATCTTGAACTTCTTTTTCTTTTTCTGAAATATCGGGGAAAGACCAATTTTACATTTGCAGACAAATTAAAAAATCCTTTTCTCAAAGAATGTTTCAGGCTATTGTACGACAATGATGAAGTTGATATCATGGTCATCGCGGTGCCTATGGCGAGTTATGATAAAAAAAGTGCGGGATATCCCATCGGTGGTTCGCTTGCATTTGCACAACGCATCGAGCAGCGTTACCTGAAGTCCGGCGGTATAATCCATTATAAAACTCCTGTTTTAAGTGTCAACACATCGGATCATTCAGTAAGCCACATTACAGTGAGAAACAATGTCCGCCATGAGTCAGATTATGTGATCTCTGCAGGCGACTGGCATCACACGATCTTTGAATTATTGGGTGGAAAATTTGCAACTCCAATACAAACACAACTTAAAGACCTTAAGAAACTCCAGCCCTTTTTTTCTTCCATCCAGTGTTCATTTGGTGTTAATAAAGACCTCTCAGATTTACCTCATTTTACCAGATTTCCTCTAAAAGAAAATCTTATATCACCCGATGGCACCTCATATGAACGGTTTGAGATCCACAATTACAGTTACGATCATACCATGGCTCCGAAGGGAAAGGCTTGTGTTGTCATCAATTTTTACACATCAAAAGCGGATTACTGGATCGAGCACAGGAAAAAAAACCGGGCAGATTACCGTGCTTTAAAAGCAGAATTTTTAGGAAAATGTGCCGACATCGTCTGTGATCGTCTTGGATTAAAAATGGCTGACTTCGAAGTAATGGATATCTCAACTCCTGCTACTTATTACCGATACACGGGCAATTGGAAGGGATCCACCCAGGGCTGGCTGGCAGGAAAAAACCTGTTAGCTCCCTCTCCTGTAAAATTAAAGGTCGAAGGCGTTGACAATATGTACCTCTGCAGCCACTGGAATCAACCCGGAGGTGGACTGCCCATTGCTATTAAGATGGGAAGGGACCTGGCGATGTTATTGTGCAAGGAGAATGGGGTGAGGTTTAGGGGGTGAATTTGATTTCTTTTAATTCAAAGTCATTGTTTACTAAAGCTGATTAAAAACTCTTCGGCGGTCAAAATCGGCAGCTGTGACTCTTTGAAATCCTTACCATTTCTTGTTATTATAATTTCACATTCTGAGTCGATAGCACAATAATATTGCAATGCATCTTCAAAATCTTTGAAGGAAGAATTTAATCCTTTGTCAATTGTCTGTCCATCTATAGAACACACCTCACAAAGGATTTTAAACTTACGTAATTTTTCACCGGCAATTTTGGTGCTTTCAAACTTTGAGAGAAAATAATTAACAGTTGTAAAAGAAATTGGTGAAACCACCATGGTTAACTTACCGTTTTCAGCCAATGAAGCAATTTTGGCTATCGGCTGATAAAAGGGATATCTTTCTCCGAGTAGATCCAAAATAATATTTGTATCTAAATAAACTTTTCTGCTCATTTGTTTTTCTCCAATAGATGATCTTTGTATTCTTTTTTGTAATCCAGGTCGGCAGGGACTTTTACCCCTGTTGAGATACTTTTTACAAATGGCGAAATTTCAAATTCATCATCTTTCTCATCTGATATTATAGACTGAAGATAAGATTCCACAATTCTGGATAGGCTCATGTTTTTATCCGAGGCGTACTCTTTAGCCTTTTCGATAATCGTCTTATCGAGTTTTAGTGTCAATTTTGTGTCCATGATTTATTTTATACGTACAAATATAACAAAATTGCACGCAAGTTGTTTGTGCTTTATTGTCTTTTGTTAGATTTTTTTTTGTCCATCTAAGATGTTCAGACTCCTCTTTGCCTGCCTGGTGGACCGGCGTCGTTCCGTTTCACTCCTTGAAAAGCCAAATTCACTTGGCATTTCTTCGTCGCTCAAATATTATTTTAATTGTACATTCGTTGTTTAATAAAATATTTTTGATGCAGGAAGATCGTGAAAGAATAAAAAGGGTCATTAAAAAAGTGTGGATCGGCCTGGGTATCTTCGTCGTCGTGGGTATCTCCTATTTATTCTATTTATCCCTGTCAGGTCTGCCAACTTTTGAAGAACTGGAAAATCCGAAATACGATTTTGCCAGCCAAATACTTTCTTCCAATAATTCTACCCTGGGAAGATTATATATCGAAAACAGGGTCCCTGTCACCTTTGACCAACTTTCTCCTTTTGTCGTCAAGGCATTGCTCGCCACAGAAGATGTCCGGTTTTACTCCCATAGTGGCGTGGATGCAGAAGCCGTGGCAAGAGTCGTGGCCAAAACCATGGTGTTGGCTAATAAAAATGCCGGAGGAGGGAGTACAATAACACAACAGTTGGCCAAACTCTTATACTCCGATCGTGACTTCAGCAATATGGGTGCTATCAGAAAATTCTTTGCACTCGTAAATATTAAACTAAAAGAATGGATCACGGCTATTAAACTGGAACGCAGTTATACCAAAGAAGAGATCATCTCTATGTACCTCAATAAATTCAATTTTATCTACGGTGCATATGGGATAGAGGCCGCCTCTGAAACTTATTTCAGCAAAAGCAATAAAGATCTTTCTGTAATCGAAGCCGCCCTCCTGGTCGGCATGTTAAAAAATCCTTCTTTATATAATCCTGTCAGGAGAAAAGAACAGGCTATCCAAAGGCGGAATACCGTCTTAAGACGTATGGTGACCAATGGGAACCTGAGTCCTCAGGAAGCCGAAAAACTTTTAAAATTACCCATAGTATTAAAATTCAAACCTAAGTCCCATATCGAAGGTGACGCTACCTATTTCCGCATGGAAGTGGGTAAAGAAGTTGCATCCCTTATCAAACATCTTGACATACAAAGGTCAGACGGTTCTCTTTATGACATATACAGGGATGGACTCAAGATATATACTTCTATCGATATAGAAATGCAAAAAATAGCTGAAGCAACCATGTTGAAACACATGAAGCAAGTGCAGGCTAATCTCTGGCGTGAATGGAGAGGCAAAGATCCCTGGAAATACAATACTGACAATAAACAACAGGCCATTCGGGATAACACCATGAAAAACCTTGTGAGGTCTTCTGACCGTTATCTTACAATGCGTCAAAACGATTTCGAACCTACTTTAGAAAGTATGATGCGTAAGTTTCCAAGCATCAATTTTACAGATATAGAATTTGATATCTGGTCTGCAGCGGACAAAGAAGGGTTAGAAAAGGTTGCTAAACGATATAAGATCACTGACGATCAGGAACGAATCTATGCCAAAATACTGGATGATCCTGATTACAAAATTGCAGTGGCAAAATGGCAAAAATTCAGAACTGATGTCCGTACCGCTTTTGGTAAAAAATATAAAATGAAGGTTTTTTCTTATAATTCAGGTTTTGAGAAAGACACTACTATGACTCCCTATGACTCTATCAAGTATCACAGGATGTTTTTACAAACCGGTATAATCGCTATTGAGCCAACTACCGGCCAGGTCAAAGTGTGGGTAGGTGGTATTAATCATAAATATTTCAAGTTTGACCATATACGCAGCAAAAGACAAGTAGGGTCTACATTCAAACCTTTTGTTTATGCCTCAGCCATCGCTTTTCAAGGAGTTTCTCCCTGTCAGAGAGTCGTTGATCGGCAATATACAATTTCACCCGGTGAGGGACATTTTGGATTAATTAATTCCTGGTCACCGGCCAATGCGGAAGGCCGATTTTCGGGGCAGTCGATGACACTTTTCGAAGGTTTAAAAGAATCACGCAACTCCGTGTCTGTTTATCTTATGAAGCAACTGCAATCAACTTCTTATGTCCTCGATCTGGTCAATAATATGGGAATTGATAAAAAGAAGATACCTGCCCAGCCATCCATATGCCTGGGGGCAGCAGATCTTACAGTATTAGAAATGACCGGGGCATATGCGACTTTTGCCAATAATGGAACCTATATCGTGCCATCCTTTATCACAAAAATTGAAGATAAAAATGGCAAGGTCATCTACAAAAATACTTCAGACGAAAAACAAGCCCTTGCTCCGGACATCAATTATGTCATGGTGGATATGTTGCGATATGCTGTAACAAGTGCTGCAGGGTTCAAAGGAGTTGTAAGCAATATCGGCGGCAAGACCGGAACTACCAATGATTATGTAGATGGTTGGTTCATGGGAATCACACCCGGTCTCGTGGTAGGTACCTGGGTAGGAGGAGATGATCAGTGGATAAGATTTCTGAGCCTGACCAATGGTCAGGGTAGTAAAATGGCCCGCCCATTCTTTTCAGAATTTATCCGTCAATTAGAAATGCAAAAAGTTGCGGACTTCGACCCAAAAGCTAAATATATCGTACCTCCAGGACCGCAGACCATCATCACTGATTGCAGCCAATACCGACGTCCTAACATTATTATATCGGAACCGAAGGATACAACTAAGAAAAAGGCCGGTGAAGATGATTTTTTTGAGTAAATCAGAATTTAATAATTTGTTTTAGTCCTCAGATCTATTGTTCAACGATCGGAATCAATCCTCTTAGACCCATATCAACCACGTTTTCGCCGGTGACGTCAACATCCCACTTTCCATTCCCATTGATATCCTTCCACTCGAAGCTTTTATTGACAGACAATGACATCCTGATCGTGACGTCTTTTGCTTCCTGACCTGTGATGATGAGGTTATTTGCAAATTTTCCGGTCACCCCGCATGAGCCTGCAGGAATGGGTGATGTAACAAATATGGGATTAGGTACAGTGGTTGCTCCCGCCGGAGCCTGGCCCGTCAAAACCTTACTGATCGCCTCAAATCCCCAGTATCCCTGAAGTTTATTTGCATTAACCGCGACTGTTTGGTTTTTTACCTTGTAGTCCGCAATATATGTATTGAATCCTACAAAACTGGCCAATGTTCCGGTAAATGACTGGCCACTATAATAAAATTGCAGGTCGAAATTTTGATATGACAAGGACAATCTGACCCATTCGTAACTTCCTGCTGTTAAACTTTTCAGTGGAATTTCAAGATATACCTCATCAGAACCTTTAATAATGGACTTCTTAAATTCTATTGCATTTGTACCACCTAAAGTGGTTTCAGGAGCATGATATATAATAGATCCTTTACCCAGTGGCGTAATTGCCGTAGGAGCAAATTCAATATAATGGGCTCCGATAGAATTAAATACTGGGGTTTGACTGGCATTCCCCGCCGGAATGGTGCTCGGATTTCCCACACTGCCCAGTCTTTCCTGATCCGGATCAACTATTAATTTAATAATTAATTTTGGTTCTGCTTTAATGGGATCCTCCTTAACACAAGAAAATAAAAAAGAACAAACGAAGAGGGAATAGAAAGCTATTTTAAAATGATTTATTTTTAATATCATTGTTTAGATTCAAATTTATTCTCTGATAACGAAGTGGTGATGATAATATTGGAGGCTGTTATATCTGATTATTAAATTATACTGAAATAAAAATTATAAATTAAAATCAGGTAGTAAAATGAATATTTGGCTAATTTGAATTAATTGTTTTCAATGATCACCTCTTCAAGTTTTTCCAGCATATAAGCATTTTCTTCCGGCAATCCGATGCTTATTCTAAGGCAATTTTTTAAACCGAAAGAAGATAACCGGCGGGTCAAGACTCCTTTTGCCAAAAGCTCTTTATAATATTGTTCTACTGTTTCTTCATCCGCCAGCTCTAAAGCAATAAAATTAGCAACAGAAGGAATAGCTTTTATATTTAAACCCGCATAACCATTCATCAATAAGGTCATTTCCCTTACATTGTTTTTCAATGTTTTCTCCAGAAAATCAACATCATCAAGGGCTGCAGCGCCCGCTATCTGGGCAGCAAGATTTGGATCAAAAGTCAGTTTTACTTTTGTCAAAGCCTGGATCAGATATTCCGGCCCTATTGCATAACCCAACCTGAGGCCCGCCAGACCATAAGCTTTGGAAAAAGTGCGCAATACTATCACGTTTGCATAGTCGAGCTTTGTGCAATCCGGATAATCAACCGACAATTCTTTTGCAAATTCAAAATATGCTTCATCTATCACTACAAGGATATGTGAAGGGACCCTGTCAAGAAAATTTATCATTTTGTCCAGTGATATCATCCTTCCTGTAGGATTATTTGGATTTACCAGATAAATCAACTTGGTCGTATTGTCAATAGCACGGACAAATCCATCGAGATCGAAATCATATCTTTCGAGCATTGGCACCT
Organism: Saprospiraceae bacterium; assembly: GCA_043753405.1. Taxonomy (GTDB): domain Bacteria; phylum Bacteroidota; class Bacteroidia; order Chitinophagales; family Saprospiraceae; genus Parvibacillus. The sequence goes on from JAYUWT010000063.1 coordinate 15,178, forward strand.
CCACACATGGGATATCATTCATTTTTGCCATGACCTTGGCCGAAACAAATGCACCATGAGATGTTAACATGCTTTCTTCACCATGAATAAAAGCTTTGAACATCGTATACAAAATAGCATCCGAGCCATTGCTTAACAACAGGCTGGACACTGGCACTCCTAGTTTATCAGAAAGTTTTTGTTTTAAAACCAATGAGGTCGGATCAGGATATAAGTGCAGGGAAGACAGGGACTCTAATAGCGCCTTCTGTGCTTTGGGGCTCGGACCGAAATTGTTCTCGTTGCTACTCAGGACCACTTGTTTTTCCGGGGGATTATCGCCAAACATGTTGGCACCCGGTTTTCCGGGTTTGTAAGGAGCTAAGTTTTCGATATGCCGGGGGATAGTCACCATATTATTTAAGTTCTGTTTTAATTAAGTATAAATATGGGTAGTTTTTTACATAAGCCGGCAAAATATACTTTTCCCTTTCTACAAATGCTGCAATTTTTACTTTTTTCATTTCAAGATTTTTCATTTCTTCTTTACTTGGACACCCATGCCGTGCCCGAAGATCATTTTGATAAAACATCAGCTCCACATCTTCAAAATTAGGCAAATTTATTACAGCCTTCACTCCTTGTGGTATCCTGGACATTAAAGTTTTATAGACTTCCGAATTATATATCTTCCGGCCCCTTGATTCATTTATTCTTATGAAATATTTGTAAAAAAGATCAAGGTTTAAACAGGATATTAAAATAACTGCGGTGCAAAATATCTTTAATCTGGTATTATTTATCTTTTGCATCAAATGATAAAAGAGA
>JAYUWT010000064.1:0-2285 GCA_043753405.1 Saprospiraceae bacterium
CAAATTTATAACCAATTCCTTTAACAGTTTTGATTATTTCTTCTCCGACTTTTTCCCTGATTTTCCTGATATGGACATCTATGGTACGATTACCTACGATCACATCATTGCCCCAAATCTTCCTGAATATTTCATCCCTGGTAAATACTTTCCCCGGCTTACTGATCATAAGATTGAGCAATTGAAATTCTTTTTTGGCAAGATCTATTTTTACTCCGTCCTTTTCGACTATATGTTGTTCCCGATCAATCGTGAGATTATTGATCACAGTAATATGTTTATTTTCAGAAGCATCAAGAGGAGAAGTTCTTCGAAGCAATGCTTTGATCCTACTCATTAACACCATAGGCTTGATAGGTTTTGCAATGAAATCATCACCTCCTGTATCTAATGCGGCGACCTGGGTATAATCTTCATTGCGTGCGGTTAGAAATGCGACAATTGTATTTTTATGAACCTCATTCTGACGCAATTTTTTACAAACTTCCACGCCATCCATTTCCGGCATCATGATATCCAATACTATAAGATCCGGTAAGAATTCGTCTGCCAGCTTAAGGGCTTCTTTACCACTTTTGGCGACTTCGACGATGTAACCCTCTTTTTTAAGGTTAAATTGAAGAATTTCCCTGATATCTTCTTCATCATCTACTACAAGTATTTTTGAAGCCATCTGAATTGCAATTTGAGTCATGGAATATGAATTTGATAACGAAGGTACAACCTAATAACAGCTAAGCATTTTATTCCATATTAAGGAAAGGTTAAGTTTATCTCTTTAGTGCCAGGATACCTGGTTTTATTGAACAGAATTTTCCCTGATGACATTTTGTATAGACATTAACTTTGATTCACACAACACCTGGAGTTCCTTTGCACGTGTGATCAGAGAGGGTATAACATCAATATTTAAAGTTTCACTTTCTATTTGTGCCAGGATAACTTTCAATTCATCCAGTGCTTCCTGGAATGAAATGTCTTTATTTTTTGCCATTTTCTATTTTTGTGAGATTGAAAATTTTTGTACCATCATGGAAATGTAATTCCGTTATTTCATTATAAGAAAGTTCTTTAACTGACCTGATCTTCCTGTTATTTTGGATGACCAATACATAACCTTTCTTAAGTACTTCAAAAGGATTGAGCAGTTGGATTCTTTCATTGACCATATTAAGTTGAAAGCGCATATTATTTAATTTCAATTGTGAGGCCTGAATGATATTTGTAATTAAAACTTCATATTTATAAATAAGTTTTTCTATTCTATGACTGGAAGACCTGTATATGCTTGATAAGACCGATGTAAGAAGATGATCCTGATTAATTAAGATCTTACCGGCAACCGCCAGAGTTTGATCCACATGATTGCTTATGGTGTTTAAAAATTGAAGGTTGATATCGATAAAAAACTCAGCAACTGCTGTTGGTGTTTTAAAATATTTGTGTGCCACTATATCAAGACTGCTGATATCTATTTCATGTCCAATACCGGTATAAACAGGGATAGGGAAGTAAGCTATTTTATTGGCAAGATTGTAATTATCAAAACCTGCCAGATCTACTTTAGATCCACCTCCTCTGATAATGACAACGGCATCGAGATCTGAATGAATACGCATGATATCATCTAATACATCCATGAGCTGACCTTCCAGATTCAAACCCTGCATTACACTCTCATACAACCTTAATTCAAAATGAAGACCATAATGATTATGTTTCATATGTTCCATAAAGTCAATATATCCTGCTGCTGATGCAGAGCTTATAATAGCAATGCGTTTAAAAGCAATAGGTTGACTCAATAACTTATTGATATTTTGTAAACCTTCAGAGTGGATCCTTGCAAATAACTCTTCTTTTTTCTTATCCAATGCCCCTCTTGTAAATGAGGTATCTATAGATATAATCTTAAAACTTAGTCCGAATTTTTCATGAAATACAGGTATTCCACCCAACAACATTTCATGTCCTGCTTTAAAATAACTATCAAGATCATCATTTTGCTTTTTGATCCTGGCAACATCAGTAGCCCAAATGGTAGCATTGATCTGCGCAATTATCTCATTACTATCCTGATCTTTCTGAATTAAAGTCAGATAATAGTGACCTCTCTTTATATTCAAACTCAGTATTTCTGCCTTGACCCAAATGTCCTGATCAAAGTTTAACGCAAGGATCCTCTTAATGAAGGTATTCAGTTCAATTAAGGAGTATGCCTTTTTATCCATACCAGTTATTTATCAATGAAATAGTTTAGCAAATTAATTCTCCATTTCAATAAT
>JAYUWT010000065.1:0-5633 GCA_043753405.1 Saprospiraceae bacterium
CTGCCGCAAATGCAGGAAAATATCCTACTCTGTTTTCTTTGGCAAATTTAGAAGAAGCATCACTTCTGATCGAACCTGTAAGTAAATACTTATCAGCCAACACCACGTTGACTCTTCCGAAATAAGATTCCAACCTGTATTGAGGCTTGTCGGTTAAAAAAGTAGGAGTAGTCCCAAGAATCAAAGAATCTCCGGCTACAGAATAGGAAGGGTAATTATATATATCTGTGTAAAAGTCCTGATAACTGTGACCTGCTAATATGTCAAAAGAGCTATTCGTACCGATCGCCTTTTCATAAAATAAAGATACATCAGCCAAAGTATTACTTTTTCCTTGTTTGTATTCAGAAGATCTACCCCCGGTTAGATAGTTGGAAGCAGCTAATGGGCTGAAAACATCAAGTCCTGATCCCTCTGCTTTGTCCATACCTAAGTTGGCTAGTACATGCAGATCGGGGAAAAAATGTAATTTATAATCTACTTGTATATTCCCTACAAATCTATTTACTGTTGATTTGTTATCCCTTAGTTCAAGTAAACTTACGGGATTGCGTGTAGCTAATGGTGAGACCGTGTTCTCGTTTTGTAACCATTCATAATATCCACCAAAATTATTTGCTTCACGAACCGGTTTTGTCGGATCAAACGAAACTGCAGAGCCAATAGCTCCTCCTTCATCTGCAAATGTATTTTTTGTCTGCAATGCTTTCATGGCAACTCCGATCTTTAAGTGATCATCCAAAAACGAAGGTGTCAGGTTCAAACTTCCTGAAATACGTCCGAAATGGTTGGTCCTTAAGATCCCGGCCTGAGATAGATAACCTACTGAGGCACGGAAAGGAATATTCGCTACACTACCACCTACACTAAGGTTATTATCGCTGCCAAATGCGTTTTGATAGATCTCATCCTGCCAGTCTGTATTTACAGTACCTAATAGTTGGGTATATGTCGGATTGCCGGCAGCATTTACAATTGCTCTGATCTCATCGCCGGTATAGACATCCACTTTTTTAGCGATAACGCCCAGAGAAAAAAGTGTATTGAAATTAAACTGGAGTTTACCTTTTTGGCCTTTTTTAGTTGTGATGATGATCACACCATTTGAAGCTCTTGATCCATAAAGGGCTGTTGCAGAAGCATCTTTCAAAACTGAAATTGATTCAATATCATTTGGATTGATGGTATTTAAAAAGCTTGTAGAACCAGCTATAGGTTTGCCATCAGGTCCATTCCCGTCAATGGGTATACCGTCGACTACAATTAATGGATCATTGCTTGCATTTAATGAAGCTCCACTTCTGATACGAAGTTTACTTCCACCACCTGCAGCACCACCGCTACTTGTAACCTGAAGTCCGGCTACTTTACCTACCAGTAATTGATCGGTAGAAACGATATTACCTTTTTGAAAATCTTTAGAAGTAACAGAAGCAACGGAACCCGTGAGGTCCTCTTTTCTTCTTGTGCCATATGCCACAACCACGACCTCATCCAGGAGCTTAGTATCTTCCTGTAGTGTGATATTTAAGTTCGATGTACCATTCAGGTTTACAATCTGCGTTTGCGTCAGAAAACCGACATAAGAAACTGTAATAGAAACGGAAGGTTCTTTCAAACCATCGAGTTGATAATTGCCTTCAAAATCTGTCACTGTACCTAAATTGGTACCTGTTAATAAAACTGTTGCACCTATGACCGGTTCTCCCTTACTGTCATTGACTGTTCCCCGTAAGGAATTCTGTCCTTGTAAAAGTGAAAAGGTAAAAAGTGCAAGCATTGTAAATAAACATTGCTTCATAAGTTTAAACTTTTGCTTGATAAATTTATTGTCCCAAAACGAAAATGTTAATGTGTAAATAGTACACATTATGAAAAACAAATGTAAGTTGTATTAATTGATAATTAAAGTAATATTAAAACTTTTTAAAAATAAAATTCAACTTAAATCAAAATTTGTGAATTAAAATATTCCCTAAAAATATATTCAAGCAATAAACTACTGATAAATACGCTTTTAGGAATTAATATTTTGTGTTATCCAAATATAATTTGCAGATTAGGTTTTGAATTCCAAGGCTGCTTTGATTTTTACAAATATTGATACGAATGCCTACTTTTGCCAAAGATTATTTGGTGACATTTATTTAACAATTTACAAAACAGGTTTTGTTGTTGTATTCAGAATCCACCCTATAGCGAAAACAAGACTTAGTGTATATTTACACCAAGTCAACAAAAATTACCATATTTTGGTATTAAAGACCTAACCTGTATACAGCATCTAAAAATATTCTCAGAATAAAATTTTATCTTAAATACGGATTTAGTGAATGACAAATTCATCCAAAAATTCCTGCAAAACCCACGCATCATCATTGGAGTATTCCCCGATATTTGCCCTGTGCAAGACCTTCAGATATGCACCACTTCCCAGGGCTCTTCCTATATCAAAGGCCAGAGACCGGATATAAGTGCCTTTAGAACAAGTTACCTCAAAATACAAATCAGGAAATGAAGTCATATCAAATGACAAGTCATGGATAATCACAGCCCGTGGTTCCAGCTTAGAGTCAATGCCCTTTCTGGCAAGATCATACGACCGCTGGCCATCTTTTTTGATCGCTGAAAATATCGGTGGTTGCTGCATGATTGGCCCAAGGAAAGTCAATCTGATTTTTTCCAGTAAATCTGCATCAATGTGGTCTGTAGGATAATTCGTATCGGGTTCGCTCTCAAGGTCATAGGTCGGTGTAGTCTCCCCTACTCTGATCACTCCTGTATAGACTTTCTCCTGCGCCTGGATGTCGTCAATACTTTTCGTGAATTTTCCTGTACAAATTATTAAAAGCCCGGTTGCCAACGGATCGAGTGAGCCTGCATGGCCCACTTTAAGTTTTTTTACACCAAAATATCTGCACAAAGCGATCCTGACCCTGTTGACCACATCGAAGGATGTCCATGTTAGAGGTTTATCAAACAACAACATCCTGCCTTCCTGGAATGATTCTAAATTCTTATCCAACATTTCATTAATTACTTTATGCATCCACCCGGTGATCTTTAATTGCTTGACTTAAAATATGGATTGACTTTATTGAAATAAAAGTGTGGTGGTGATGGGGTAATGATCTGAAAACTGCCGGCGGTAGATGTCGTGACTAATCACTGATACGGAAGGATCAGCAAGAATATAATCTATTTTCAATCCCGGTAAGTTGCCTGCCCAGGTGGTACCAAAACCTATTCCGCGTTCTTTGAAAGTATCTTTCATTCCTTCTGACAGAATATGATAAATAAAAGACTGAGGGGTATCATTGAAATCCCCACAAAGGACTACAGGATGGGGAGAACTATCCACATGTTTTTTGATCTTTTGAGCCTGTTGATACCTCACGCGTGTCGCAAATTTATATTTTTGAAACATACCTTCGACGCCCTTTAGCGTTTTGTCTTTTTCGATGTTATCTATCTTTATTAAGGAGTCTGCCTGGACACTGATAGTATTGGAATGGAGGTGTACACTATAAAATCTCACCATTTTATTATCCATATTGATATCAGCCCACACACAATCACCATTACCTTTATCAAATTTAACCTCGCCACTGTTTTCAATGGGGAAAACACTTAATATAGCAGTAGTACTGTTATATCCCGGATACCTGAAGTAATAAGGATAAGCCATACTGGATTGAATAAATTTAATATTGGGCATTGTGGATTCCTGGATACAAAGTATATGCGGTAATTTATTTTCCTCCATAAAAAAAGTAAATTTTTCTTTATTCTCAGCGAAACTTTTGGTAGGATAATTGGCCAACTTCGAAAGTGCACGGATATTGTAAGACATAACCCGGATCGCTTTATCATCCGGATCAGAATTCTGAGGAAGCTTCAGTCCGATGATCCCGCTGAATGCATTCCACCCCATCACGATCACGACCAAAGATATCAATGCATAAATTTTCCTGCGAAACAACCAGAATATGACAAAAAATAAATTAAGGAAAATCATAAAAGGAAATATCAGGCCCAGAATTCCAAATTGCCAGTATGTATATGGGTTCATGACAGGTGCAAAGAATGATAGAGCTAAAACCAGTGCTGCTAAAATATTCAAAACTAACAAGATCCTTCTTAATGTCTTCAATTTATGATTTGCTTATTTTCTCTAAAAATTCCAATTCCTCATCTGTTAAACTTTGCCTGCCTGATCGTTTTATTTTTTCCAGGATCTGATCCAAACGATGTTCAAGCCTCCCTTCTTTAAATTTTTGAGCTTCTATTTCATGTTTCTTAATAGTATCAAATATGCTTATAATTTTTGATTTCTCATTTTTTCTTCTGGTTTTTACCCGGTTATTGGTATTTCTTACACGGAATAATCGGGAGGGATCCATGCCGGTCCGCAAAATAATTATAAATAAAAATCCCGTGATCGCCCCTCCTATCCTTGCATAGGAATTCCCTGCATGCGCATGCATTAATATACTGATGATGTCTATTGCCATTAAAGCAAGGACAATATATTTGATACGAACAGATCCGATCAGGATCAATCTCATCATATAATCAGGGGCTAGGGTGGCTGCAGCAAATAATATAGCCATGACCGAAGCCGAAGCTCCGAAGATATAGGGGTAACTCTGGCCACCCAGGGGAAAAATATTCAGGCATAATACAGCGAATAATCCACCTATTATTGCCCCATATAAATAAATGGGAAATATCCTTTTATCACCTATCAGATCACCTGCTATGGCTCCAAACCAATACAATAAAAGCATATTATATAAGATCTGCCATAAGCTAAGGTGGATAAAAGCATATGTAATAAAACTCCAGGGCTGATATAGTATCCTGCTAAATGAGGATGGAACTGAAAGCCAATGGATGACGCGGTCAAAGACTCCTGATTCACCGCCATATATAGAAGTGATAACGATCCTGGTCAGGATAACTATGAGAAATACACAACAATTGATCAGGATCAACTTAGTTACAGTATTTCCTTTCGTGAGCTCGTATCTTATATCTTTAAATACTGAATCAAACATTGGTTAAATGTGTATTTTATTTCTGAATCTGTATGATTTTGAAATTCAGAATACGTATGATTACTTGTATAACTGGCCTCTTGTCTTCCAATAATAGGTAATTAAGAGACCGGTCAGTGCTCCTCCAATATGCCCAAAATTTGCAACATTGCCAATTTGTCCAAATCCCATGACCAGGTCCATTCCAAAATAAAAAACTGCCAGATACTTCATTTTTACCGGTATAGGTGGAAAAAGTAAATGAACTGTCATATTGGGTGTGACCATTGCCGTGCCGATCAGGCATCCCATGACAGCACCTGAAGCACCTAACATGGAGACTACTTCGATATATTCTCCTGCAGTATAATACCAAAATAAATATTGCAATAAAAATGATCCTATACCACATAGTAAGTAATATCGCAGAAATTTACCTTCCCCCCATACAGATTCGATCAATGTACCAAAGAAATACAATCCGAACATATTGAAGAATAAATGCGAAAAATTGGCATGCATAAATAAATGGGACAGGGGTTGCCAAAATCTGAAATTCTCAGAAGTGATGAAAAATAAATTCATCATCCTTCC
>JAYUWT010000066.1:0-2281 GCA_043753405.1 Saprospiraceae bacterium
TAAGTAACTATCCTGGGATCATCTTGATTTTTCACCTTCCGGGAAAAGAAAAAATTCAAAACGTCAGCGCCATACGGCAATTGGAAGCCATGCCTATGGTTGAAATCCATAAGATCGTTATATGCCAGGGCAAGTGCATGAAGTTTTCCATAACCCTCTATCTGAGTGTATGATTTAAGTTTGGTGGCATAGTGATCTTGCATATCATCGGTTTTCAGTTCAACACTTTTACCATTAATTTCAAAATCAGCTGCTTTAAGCTTATATGCATGATTCGTATTGAAATTTGAAATTGACCGTTTCAGCTTATTCAATGGCTCGTAAAGCCTATTAGCGTACTGATCTATTTTGTGCTCCGTCTCTCCTTTGCTTATTGGGTTTTTAAAGACGGAAAGATCGGCCCGAACTACTTCTTTGAATTCTGTCACGGCCTCTTTTGCACCGTCTTCATTTACAAATGAGATTAGCAGTGACGAATCAAAAGGTTTTTTTAATTCAAGGATTGAGTAAGCATCCATTAGCTTTTCTACTAAAGGGATAACGTCATTTGCAGCATCATAGGCTTTGTTGAACGAGCCTTGTTCAAAATTCAATAATAGGCCCTTTATTTTTTCTGGGGATTCAAGTGTCGTTTTTGATTCTGCTTGCATGTTTATGTTTTTAAAAATTAAGAATATTTTTATCTGATTTTAACGCCTTGTATATCGAATAAAAAATTGAATCGTTCATACATGGTCAATAGTCTTTGAGCTGTCAGGCCTGTATTGAACTGTATGGCATTTATTCCATCCAGTTGACCTTTAGCAATGTTCAGATGCTCAATAGCCGTCAATCTCAATCCTCCAAACTGTCCGGCCAATAGTTCTGCCTGTTGCTCTGTTATGCCTTTAATGGCTCCTTTCAATGAATTGCCACCGCCGCTGCTCCCTGCTGCCAGGTTGATATCAGTAATGTTTTGCAACTCCTGAAACTTATCATTCGCATCCTGGATGATACCGGCAAACTTTTCCCTCAATATCCGTATCTCTTCGGCAGTCAATACACCACCGCTTTCAGAACTTTGAGCAAATTGTTCATAGAATTCATTCAGTGGACCTTCCAATGCCTGAAACTTTAATGCATTAAAAATCGCATTCCTCATTAACTCTTCGAAAGTATCTGCAAAGTCGGATGCACTGTTCAACCCGTTTTTAAATCCATCAATAATACTATCCGTTATACTGTCAGAAGTAGTACCTGTGAATATTTGCTTTGCCTCTTCTGCATTCTCTTGAAGCAGCTTATCAATATCAACACCCTCCTGTTTTATCTTATTAAGAAGTTCAAACAGTTCCTTTGCCTTCCCGGTCAACTGCCCCTGGCTAAATAACTTTTCCAGTTCTTCAAAAGTTTTCCCGGCAAGTGTTTGGGTAATCTCAACAACTTTGGTTTTCCGGCCAATACCCAAAACACCACCATACTTTTTTGTAGTTTCTCCAACAACAAATGATTCACGCTGTATCTGTGCAAATAATGCATTGTATTGATCAAGGCTTGCTTTCTTCTGTGCTTCAAGCAATTTCTTTTCTTCCTTCAGTCCTTCCAGTTTCAATTTGTTTAACCGGATTTGGCTTCTCTCACGTTCTCTGTACTGCTGGTTGATTTCAATTTCACCGGCCAACACTTTTGCCTGGAATGCTGCAACCTCTGCCTCGGCCTTGCGTTGGCTCTCACGGGATCTTTTACCAATAGAGAAGATACCTGCAACAGTTTTTATAACAGATGCAATAGCGTCGATATATTGACCGCTGGCAAATTGTGAAATAGCATTGAAGGCAGATGAAGCCACACCGGTTATCTCTCCCAGGACAGACAAGGTATCAGCCAAACCATCATTGATTCCCTCCAATGCAGCTGATGCATCACTGAAAATATTACTGATTTTAGAAAAATCTTCGGACAGCTTTGCAAACTCTTTTGCAGTCTGTGCAGCTTTAGTTGTTTTTTTAATCAACTCTTCCATCGAATCAATATATGATTGAAGAGCAGCTTTCATTTCCGGGGTCAGCGTTAAATCCTTTTCCAGAATAGATTTCAAATCTTTTACCCGCTCTTTTAATTGGGCCCGGGTAAACCGAATTATATCTTCATTGAGTAATTGATATACCCCAGATTGACGGGCTGCAGCATTTTCCAAATCGGTTAGTTCCTGGTCACGGAATTTTTTCAATATGGCTGCACGTTCTTCAATGTCATCAGTGTTACCTGATTTTTTAAGTATTGAAAGATCACGTTGATAGTC
>JAYUWT010000067.1:0-2280 GCA_043753405.1 Saprospiraceae bacterium
CAGTGCATTTCTGTCCGGCTTTGGTGATCATCTCACGACGAACCTCTTTGATGAAGAGATCAAACTCTGGTGTGCCCGGGACAGCGTCCTCTCCCAATATGCAGCAATTGAGCGAATCTGCTTCCATATTGAAAGGTACAGAATAATTGATGATATTGTCATGCCTTTTAAGCAACCTTCCAGTGTCAGCCGATCCTGTAAATGTCACTACATCCTGGTCTCTTACAAAATCCAACAGGTTGTGAGCGGAACCACTTACGAGTTGCAGTGCTCCATCAGGTACCAATCCACTTGCGATAATATCTTTAAACACCACTTCAGTAAGATAAGAAGTGATACCTGCAGGTTTAACAATGGCCGGCATACCAGCTAACAGGTTGACAGCAATTTTTTCAAGCATGCCCCATACAGGAAAATTAAAAGCATTGATATGCACCGCTACACCAAGCTTAGGCACCAGGATATGTTGGCCTATAAAACTTCCCCCTTTGGACAAAGATGCAAATTCACCATCGATACAAAATGGTTGATTAGGCAATTTTCTTCTTAAGCTTGCATTTGCAAATAAGTTTCCGATTCCACCTTCGATATCCACCCAACTATCAATGCGTGTTGCACCTGTCTTGTAACTAACTTCATAATATGCTTCTTTTCGCTCCATAAGATATAAAGCCAGGGATTTAAGCATCAACGCCCTTTGCTGAAAGGTCATTTTTCGTAAAGTTTTATTCCCTGTATTTCTGGCAAAGTCAAACATGCCTTGAAAATCTAAACCTTTGGATGAAACCTTACCGAATTGTTCCCCTGTAATAGCATGAAATAAGTCAAGCCCATCTCCATCTCCTGAGACCCAATGTCCGGCAATATAATTTTGAATTGTTTGCATTTCTACATTCTTGTATGTGGCTCAAATATAAGACGTAAGAAGGGAACCTACATTCAAATGTCCAATTATTTATCTAAACAAGCCCAGTCAAGTGTTATCAATTTTTTATTTATAGTACTATTCCGCAATCGTTGTGTTTAATTTTCCATTATCTGCTTCAATGTTTAACCTGAATTCAAATAGAATCAATAACTTGTGACCAAAATCAAATGTCTATGTTTATTAAGTCATTGAGTACAGTTGTGATCTGCAATCTATTTATAACTTCATTGTTGGGTCAAAATATATTAGAAAAATATCCTTACCAAAAAGAGGTGGAAAACAACCGTTCAGTAACTTACACAAAAGCAATCGCACTTTATAAATCATTGGCCAAACAGGACAACAGGTTGCAGGTCAATGAGGCCGGAATGACAGATGTCGGGATTCCCTTGCATGAAGTGATCCTGGACCTCAACAGGGATTTTAATCCAGAAGATGCACGCCGTCGTACTAAAAATATCCTTTTTATTAATAATGGCATCCATCCGGGTGAACCTGATGGTATAGATGCAACATTGTGGTTGGTCCAGGACATCCTTACAGATCCCAAAAAAGCGCAACTGTTGGAACATCTGGTCATTGTCATCATTCCTGTTTACAACATTGATGGTTCACTGATGAGAAACAGCCATCTGAGGGCAAGCCAAAATGGTCCGGAAGAGTACGGCTTCAGGGGAAATGGACAAAATCTGGATCTTAACAGGGATTTTATTAAGTGCGATAGCAGAAATGCAATGGCTTTTACACAATTGTACACTAAATGGGATCCGGATATTTTTATCGACAACCATGTGTCCAATGGTGCTGATTATACATACATCATGACCATGTTGGCTACCCAACCCGACAAACTGGGTTATGCACAAACTGAATTTTTACGGAATAAAATGCTGCCTGATCTGTATAAGTTGATGGAAGAAAAAAAATATCCGATGTGCCCCTATGTGAATGTCTGGGGGACTACCCCCGACAAGGGATTGCCCGGATTTATCGACAGTCCGCGATATGCATCAGGTTACGGTGCCCTATTTCAGTCTTATTCATTCGTTCCCGAAACTCATATGCTGAAGCCTTATCATCAAAGGGTAAAGTCCACCTATACTTTTATGCTTAGTATGATAGAATATAATGCTAAAAACTATGTGCCGATCAAGGTCGAACGTGCCCGCGCCATGCATTATATGAGAGAGGCAAAAAAAATGCCTTTACAATGGCAGAACGACATGTCCAGATCAGAGCCTTTTGAATTCAAAGGATACCATTATGATTATGTTGCCAGTGAAGTCTCCGGACTGCCCCGTTTAAAATATTTCAGAGATAAACCGGTTACATGGACAGTACCTTATTATGGG
>JAYUWT010000068.1:0-2279 GCA_043753405.1 Saprospiraceae bacterium
AAGTCCCTACTTATTCTGTACTGTAGTGTGTACACAGCGGAGGCACGGAGCCTTGTACGCCGAGCGTAAATTTTTGAGCGTTTTCGAAATGAGTGAGCGTTAAAAAATTTATAGAGCCTTGACCTTTTTGTTACTTTTTGTGGCAAGACAAAAAGTAAAAATTATGTCGCTGGTATCTTGTTATCATTTTGATTTTGGAAAAAAGCTTTAAACGAGAACTAACTTCCTAACTCCTTAACCTCCTAACCTCCTAACCCCTCAACCATTCTCAATAAATTCAAATTATATTTTCATACGCTGCGCTACCTTAAAGCAAAGCAGATCTGGTACAGAATCTATTATATGATATTACTTAAAGTGGGATGGAAATTTAAAACGCCTGAATGCACCCAAAGATCTGTAAATTATGCTTTGATCTTTGACCCCTTTATAAAATTGAAGAATACATATCTAGGTGGAAATAAATTCAGTTTTTTAAATCAGGAAATTGATTTTGGTGATGAAATAGACTGGAATTATACAAACAATGGAAAACTCTGGATTTATAATATTAATTATTTCGAATTTCTGATGCAGGAAAATATTTCTCCGGATACAGGACTGCAATTACTCAATAATTATATCATCTCAAAGGACGGTTTGAAAGATGGACTTGAATCATTTCCGACTTCATTGCGGTTAATTAACTGGATCAAATTTTTAATTAAAAATAATATCCAAGAAGAAAAGATAGATGTCTTCATTCACAAAGATGCCTATAGATTATATTATCATCCGGAATATCATCTCCTGGGAAATCATTTATTGGAAAATGGATTTGCATTGTATTTTGCCGGAGTGTATTTGGATGATTTCAAATTATACAATAAAGGAAAACAAATTCTGACGGAAGAATTGAAAGAGCAGATCCTGGATGACGGTGGCCACTTTGAATTGAGCACCATGTATCATCAGCATATGTTGTTCAGAGTTTTAGACTGTTATCAACTTGCAAATCAGAATAAAACAATTGGATCTGAATTGCAAGAATTATTCCTGAATAAAGCACAAAAAATGCTTTCATGGTTGGAACAGATGACTTTTAAAAATAGGGAAACTCCATTATTGAACGACAGTGCCAAAAATATAGCACCGGATAGTGAGCAGTTATTTAATTATTCCTCATTTTTAGACATTAAATATAAATTAATTCCATTATCAGATTCCGGATATAGAAGATTTCATAGTAAATCATTTGAGATAATCGCTGATGTCGGACCGATAGGCCCGTCTTACATTCCGGGCCATGCACATGCCGATACTTTCTCATTTGTTTTAAATTATAATAATAAATCTATATTGGTGGATGCTGGCACTTCAACATATGAAACAGGTGAAAAAAGGCAGGAAGAAAGGTCGACTTACAGTCATAATACCGTAGTTATAAATGACAGGAATTCTTCTGAGGTTTGGGCAGGATTCAGGGTTGGGAAACGAGCTAAAACAAATATAAGAAAAGAAAATTCTTCAGAAATAAGTGCTAGCCATAATGGATATACAGAATTAGGTCTGACTCATCAGCGAAGTTTTGCTATAAACAATAATCAGGTTATTATCAAAGATACAATAGAAGGCAATTTAAATAATTTAAAGTCAGGTAAAGCCTACTTTCATTTTCACCCTGATGTACAAGTAAATTATTTAGATGGCATTGCAAATCTTTCTGACGAAATAAAAATGGAATTCTTAGGAGCTACATCCATCCTGAATGGGGCATATGAATATTCTGAACAGTGGAATAATTCAAAAACAGCTCTAAAGCTTATTGTGCATTTTGATACTCAATTACAAACTACAATTTCAGAATTGTAAGTGGAAAGTTCAAAAATTAAAATACTTTTTCTGTCAGACAACTATCCTCCTGAGGTTAATGCACCTGCCTCCAGGACTTACGAGCATATTCAGCAGTGGATACAAAATGGTGCTGAGGTTACCATTATTACCTGTGCTCCCAACTTCCCACAGGGCAAGGTTTTTGAAGGATATAAAAATAGATTGTATTCTAAGGAAATTCAGGATGGTGTAACCGTGATAAGGGTCTGGAGCTACATCACAGCAAATGAAGGTTTTTTTAAAAGAATATTGGACTATTTAAGTTATAGTTTTACTTCATTTTTCTTTGGACTATTTCAAAAATGTGACATTATAGTTGCCACTTCGCCACAATTTTTTACTGCTGTAAGCGGATGTTTTTTATCGATTTTTAAAAGGAAACCCTGGATCATGGAAGTTCGTGACCT
>JAYUWT010000069.1:0-2279 GCA_043753405.1 Saprospiraceae bacterium
ACCATCATGATCCCAATCAAAAAGATAAGGCATGGTCCCTCCAGAGACAGTTAGTAAAATATCCCCTGTGTTATCTTTACAATCTATTGCCTCCCCTACTGCCATGGCTGCTAGAGCAGCGGAAGGTTGAGTGACAGAGGCTGATAATATCCCACTGGTGCATCCATTGGCATCAGTAACTATAAAAGTATAGTTCCCTGCCGTGAGACCAGTTTCTGTTTGGGTATCAATCCCTGAAATAGTTAACCAATTGTATGAATATGGTGGAGTTCCTCCAGTGGGATCTGCAGATACAGTTCCATTATTTCCACCGTAACAACTGACTGCTCCATTAACAGGTGTTACACTGAATAAAGGAGGCTCAACAAGAACAATCGTATCAATAAATGTGCAAGAGAAAAAAGGAGGTTCTGATAACGTTATGGTAATGTAATATGTGCCGGGACCAAGACCTGATAAATCTTCCTGATCATCATCCACGGCTGGAGGCCCCCCGAAATTCTGATCACCAGGTGTTTCTTCAATGTCCCAATTGTAAATTGGGGTAACTGGTGGTCCATTGTAAGAAAGTATATCTATACTCCCTGTCTGACCAAAACATTCAATGGAATCTACTAGAATAGAGGCAGTGACAGCAGGTCCATCCTCCACTTCTACAGTCACATAATTGCTGCAACCGTTGGCATCCGTTACAATAAAATCATAAAAACCTGCTTGAACATTTACCAGGTTGTGAGGAGCAGAATTGTTCCCATCATCTGGAAAAACATCATTAATGCCTGTTCCTTGCAAATCCCAATCATAAATATATGGGGGAGTTCCACCGGTTATAATGGCCCCATTAACGACATTCCCTGAAGAATCTCCATCGCATGTTGTCTGACTTGAGGAAATACCACTTTCATCAATTATTAACGCATCTGTGACAGTGAGATCAATTGTTACCGGACCACATGGAAATACCGTATAAGTTATGGTGAAAATTCCAGGGCCAGATAATGCCGGATCAAAAATGCCCACTGTCGGATTTGTAATACCTATGCCTGACCAGGTACCGCCTGGCATGTTAGAGGCTGTCAGGGTATCAGGTGGACTATTTTCGCAATACGGTCCTGCAGGATCAATTTCAGCTGGACATGCAACGGTAAGAGAAAGTGCTGAAGGGGGAGTATATATTACGTCCATACAAGGTACTGCGAGGTCGATCATACCTGAAACATAAAAATCCACCAATCCTGTACCAGATCCACAGATTCCAGCGGGGATGGTATAGGATAAGGAGGATAGGCTATTGGGAATGTCAGGATAAGTGACCGAACTAAATGGAGGATCTGTACATCCATTTATCTCGACATAAGAACCATCTTCAAAACGCCAGGCCATTTCCGTTGTTGGGTCTACAGCATAAGAGGTATCATTGGAGTAGGTAATCTGATCTGTATAGCTTCCAATAGTTATTGCATATGTTCTTGGACTTCCGGGGTTATTTGTAAAGGCACCTTGAGTTCGCTCACAACTGCTTTGCAGAATATAAATCTCCTGACCATTGAGACATAAATCATCAAAATTATAAAGGATCGTTGGGGCACCGGCATCCGTAATCACAATAACAATAGCTCCTCCGGGAATATCAGTGGTTGGACCGGCTGGATTAATCAAGGAGCCACAATTCGAACTGGATTGTAATTGGGATATCCACGCCGCATCGGGAGTGGTAAATTGACAATTGTTGGATTGACCTATATCAGCATTATCGATTCCAAAGCTGTTATTATTAATATCAAAATCTACAAGAAGATTGGCAACATTAAAGCCACATCCTGAGGACATCATTAAAAACTCATGGTCAAATTCATCTGAAGACCCTGAACAGGGATCAGCCATGAGACCAAGGAGGTTGGGATCTATTGTGCAGCTATAATCGATTGGAATGCTTCCTATAGCTGTTCCCCCTCCCAGGAAAGGGTTGAAGGATGAGTTATCATCAATGAAAACCTGGATATTTTCACCATCCGGAAGGTTGGTCCCCGTAAATGAAATCGTGACCATATCACCGGGGCAATAAGGTCCTGAAGGCGAAACCGTAGGATTAGCCAACATTAACTCTCCGCAGGAGATTAATGCAACAGTGGCAACAACTGGAAAAGTGATTTTGGAGGGTTTGGACAATAAATGAGGAAGCCACCTCAGGGGCAGCAGGATCCCAATTGACAGAATAAAGAACCAGGCTCTGTACATGACATCAATAACAGACTGATTTTCAATACTATTTGGTGTAT
>JAYUWT010000070.1:0-5622 GCA_043753405.1 Saprospiraceae bacterium
GAAAAGACCATCCTGAAAAAAGGGGTGGATTATTTCCGCCTCTTCATTTTCGTCGGGCTGTTATTGTTGATGCTGGAAATTATATTAAAAAACACCTGGCTTAGGACCCCTATACTTATAGAATGAAAGAAATAAGATCAATGCTTATATTAATAAATCAAATAATATCTGGTAATAAAATTATATGAACCTGACATTTGAAAATGCGGAGTATCTGATATTACTTGTTTTGTTACCGGTTCTGGCATGGGCATTGGGCAACTGGAGGAAACAAAGGATGCTGCTATCTGACAGGATCGTAAGTAAAACACTTTTTGAAAAAATATCCATTCGGAAATATGATAATTTCGGAAGACGTCGCATCATGATACTAATAGCTGTAACGCTTATCATCATTGCCCTTGTCAATCCACAACTTCCCGGTGAGAAACAAAAAGTCAGCAAAGAGTCTTCCGACTTGTTCATTGCCTTTGATATTTCCAAAAGTATGTTGGCGCAGGACATAGCTCCGGACCGCCTTACCAAGGCAAAACTCTTTGCTGTCAGACTTACTCAAGAACTCAGATCTGAACGTATAGGACTCATCGTTTTTGCGGGTGCAGCTTACGTATATATGCCTTTGACAAGTGATTACAATGCAGCAATTGATTTTATTAACGGCCTTTCTACAGAGATGGCAAGTGATCAGGGCACTGCATTGGGCGAAGCCATAAGAGTTGCTGAAAAAGTTTTTACAGAGGAATCAAACCGTAGCAAGGGACTGATCATCATATCAGATGGGGAGGACCACGATTCAGATGCTTTAAAAGCCGCTGATGCTGCATCTAAAAATGGTATCGTTATTACCACACTGGGTGTAGGTACAGAACGTGGGGGGATGATTCCGGATATGGAGGTAGGAGGATCCAATTTTAAACTCGATGAAAATGGCAATCCAATAAGATCGAAACTGAATGTCTCCATCCTTACTCAATTGGCCAAAAGGGCTCAGGGGGATTATTATAATATTAATGAGGACGATGTTGCCATCGCCGGAGTTAAAACTATGGTCTCCAAACTTGACAAAGGTGATTATTTGACTGAGGATACATCAAATAATTTAAGTTTATATCCGTTTTTTCTGTGGCCTGCATTTTTTCTTTTGCTCTTTGAATATCTAATGAGTTTAGGATTATTTACGCGAAAACAAAAACCTGTCTTATGAATAGAAAGCCAAAAGGTTTGCATTCCCGTTCAATTATAATGATATTTATAATGTTGGGCTGGGGCAATACAATAACCTATGGACAATCCGTCAAATCCCACATGAAAGCTGGCAATAAGGCATATAAAGCCGAAAATTTTGTTGAAGCACAGGCCAGTTATAATAAAGCAAATCAGTCCGGTCCTACATTCAATGGCGAATACAATGAAGCCAACGCACTGTATCAACAAAAAAAATATCTGGAGTCAGCTGAACTTAATATGTCTGCCCTGGGCAAAGCTAAATCGAATGAGGAGAGAGCAATGGCAGCTTACAATTTGGGCAATAGTTTCTACAAAGCAAAAGATTATGACAAAGCTATAGATGCTTACAAACAATCCCTGCGACTTAATCCCAAAGACCTGGATGCTAAAAAAAATCTGACCAAAGCATTTCAACAAAAAAAACAACAGGAACAGCAACAAAAACAGGATGAAAAGGATCCATCACAAAAAGAAAATAAACCTTCAGAACAGCAACAAAAAGATCAAAAAGGTCAGGGCCAGGACAATCAGGGCCAAGGCCAGGAGGCTCCTGAAGACAATGCCTCCCAGGCAGAGAAACCCAACCAGGGGAAACCACAAAACCTGACCAAGCAGGAAGCAGAGAACCTGTTGAAAATAATGAAACAGGAAGAACAGGCAGCCCGTGCCAAAATATTAAAACGTCAGCGGCCGGAAGGAAGAAGCAGTGGGAAGGATTGGTGAGTACTTCAGATGCTAGAGGCTAGACGCTAGACGCTAGAAGAGGTCAGAAGTCAGAGGTCAGAGGTCTGAAAAAGTCGGAGAAAGTTAGGAGGTTAAGAGGTTAGAAAGTGAGAAGGATCATAAAGTTTGAAGTTTGTCGTTTTATGTTTAGAGTATGCTAAAAATGGAGTTCGGTCTTTGTGAGCCTTTGGTTTTTTTTGTGAGCCTTTGTGAAATAGCTGTTTTCTCTGTGTAACTCAATTAAACCTCTGAGTAACTCTGTGATAATCTTAAGTTTGGATTTTGTCATTTGATTTTACAGTAATTACTCATTACAATTAACCTATCAGTTGTCTTTGCACTCCTTTGCTTTCTTGGCGAAACTTTGTTACACAACCAAAAGATCCAATAATTCGATTCTAGTTTCTAGTGTCTAGTGTCTAGTATCTACTAAATACTTATTACATTTGTGCCTACTCACGCACGATGTCAAAACAATTAGACCATATAAAACAACCAGTCAAGGACGAGTTGGAGCGCTTTGAAAAGCACTTTCGCAAAGCCATGAAGAGCAATGTCGCCCTCCTTGACAAAATCATGTTTTATATAGTGCAACGCAAGGGCAAACAGATGAGGCCGATATTTGTCTTCCTGAGTGCAAAGGCAGCAGGAGGAACCACTGAAGCGACTTACAACGCAGCATCATTGGTCGAACTGTTGCATACAGCTACCCTCGTGCACGACGATGTGGTAGATGAAAGTCTGGAACGCAGGGGTTTTTTCAGTATCAATGCATTGTGGAAAAACAAAATAGCGGTCCTCGTTGGAGATTACCTGCTTTCACAGGGATTATTGCTGGCAGTAAACAATAATGAATTTTCTTTATTGCGTATTTTATCCAGAGCTGTCAAAGAGATGAGTGAGGGAGAATTAATGCAGATAGAAAAAGCCAGAAAACTGGATATCCAGGAAGCAATTTATTTCGAGATAATCAGGCAAAAAACAGCTTCCCTCATCGCGGCAGCATGCGAAGCCGGTGCAGTTTCGGCGGGCGTTACCCCGGAGGTATCCGAACAATTCAGAATATTTGGCGAAAAAGTTGGTATAGCATTTCAGATCAAAGATGACCTGTTCGATTATGGAACACAAGATGTAGGAAAACCTTTAGGTATTGACATCAAAGAAAAAAAGATGACCCTCCCATTGATCTATGCCCTGCAAAACACAGATAAAACTCAAAAAAGACACATCATCAACCTCATAAAAAATCACAGCAAAGATCAGAAAAGCGTAAAAGAGGTTATTCAGTTTGTACATGAAAGTGGGGGATTGAAATATGCTGAAGCAAAGATGATGGAATATTGCGACCAGGCTATCACAATGATCAGGACCCTTGCCCACAACGACGCAGGTCAGTCGTTGGAAGAGTTGATCCACTACGTCACCAGCAGGGAGAATTAGACTGATCTTTTTTTGAAAAATCAATAAATCTGAATGAATAAATATATAAATATCATTGCCATCAAAGCTCTTTATGAACGTGGTGAAAACGTAATTCAACATCTAAGGGCAAATGGACTATCAAATACAAATTCTGTTGATGATATATTGATAAGTTATGACCTGCAATCCGGTTCTTATATCAAAGGGTATTATAAAGACATAGAATATAAAAATAATTACTGTCAGGCACTTGCCACGCGGTTGAATACATTAGGAACCTTTGATTCTATTATTGAGATTGGTATTGGCGAAGCAACCACGTTGGGTGTTTTAATAAGCAAATTGGACTCAAAGCCGGCAAATATATTAGGTTTTGACATTTCACTTTCAAGAGTACTTTTTGCTAAGAATTTTTTACAAGAAATTCAAATACCTGATGTAGCATTATTTACAGCAAATTTATTTGACATCCCTTTGGCCGACAATTCCATAGAGGTAGTTTATACCTCACATTCCATAGAGCCAAATGGTGGTAAAGAAAAAGAAGCTCTAAGCGAATTGTATAGAATAGCAAAAAAATATGTTGTCCTCTTAGAGCCCGCATATGAACTGGCAAGTCCTGAAGGAAAAGCCAGAATGGATCAACACGGCTATGTGAAAAATCTGGCGGGTATTTCGAAAGATCTGGGTTATAATGTGATCGAACACCGGCTTTTTGACTATAGCACAAATGCTTTAAATCCTACCGGAATAATTATAATTGAAAAGAATTCAAATCAAAAAAATAATCCGGATTTAGTCTGTCCCATTACCAAAACTACATTGACAAAATACAACGATAATCTTTTATTTTCTGAACAAAGTTATCTTGCGTACCCGGTTGTGAATGACATTCCATGTTTATTACCTGAAAATGCAATTCTTGCCTTTCATTTAAAAACTGACTATGATCGGTTTAAATCAGAAAATAATATTTAGAATAAAAAGAGGCTGCCTTTGAGAGAAAGCCTCTTTTTTTATTTAACTATTGAGAAAGTCTGAGTCTCAATTTTATCGTCTATTTTTAATGAACAATAGTAAATGCCATTGATCCAGTTTTGACAATTGACTATCTTATTTGAACCAGCGGATGTAGTTATATCAAATTTATGAACTACTTTACCATTCGTATCCACAATCTGGATATATGCATTTTTAAACTCCCGGTTTATATTGTAATTCACATTAATAAATGATTGTGCAGGATTGGGATAAACCATAAACTTTGATTCAGAACTGTTATTATTGCCTTGCAATAAGTTTTTAATATTTTGAATCTCATTCTTTAAAACTTCAATTTCGGTTTTTAAAGCCTGAATTTCAACATTATTTGCAGCCGGCATATTACTTTTATAAATATTTCCATTTGCATCAATTACTAATGGAGTTCCGGAGTTAACAGGTAAATTTTCAAACCGTACAGGTTTATTTGCACAACTCACATGTAAGATTGTAGATGGAGCTGAAGTACCGATACCCACTCTTCTGTGATGAGTAATCCGCATGGCTTCTGTAACAGGATTTGGGTTGCTTCCGCTATTATTATTGTTTTCTTCTACCTGAAATGTAAGATCCATTTGATTGCTACCGACAGTGACACCATTAATGATAGCTGCTCCCCAACCATTTCCACTTCCTGCCGAGCTAAGAAAGGTTAATGAGACGCCATGTCCCGGTGAACTTTTGGTTGTGGTGTTGGCAAGCATAATTCCATCAGGAACTCCATTATAGGTAGTAGCATCAATTACTGTTTTATAATTAACACTATTATCTGTATGAATAGTCAGTTTCTTATTTGGATTGAATGCCGGCAGGACCTGGCTGTTTAGCATAACATTGCCGTCTGAAGCTATTTTCATCCATTGGAGATTGTTGGTTCTGAATCTTAAATCCACCTTATTGATAGTTCCAAGAAAATCGGTATTTGCCGCAGTATTGCCTTCCAATAACCAACCGTCCCCACCTTCAGAAGGCGTCGCATTTCTCCAGTATATATACCCTTGTTCATCGGCTACTAATATTCTGTTGGATGATGGTTGATCGGTAAGCCCCTCAAACCTCACTGTTCCATTGGTGTGAAGTTGAGCAGATGGGTTATTTAGTCCCAATCCTACATTCACATTATTATTTGTGCCATTCCAAAGATATACGGAATTGTTAACAGGATTGGATAACCATCCTATTTGACTGAATATAGCCTGCGGAAAAAAA